>NOLC01000098.1 GCA_002256595.1 Methanosaeta sp. NSP1
TAAATTTATTTATCAAATTATAAACAGTTCTCCGGAATTTTTTGAAGAATTAGTAGTAAGTCTGCTGGTTGCCATGGGATATGGAGGCAGCCTCCATGATGCAGGAAAGGCCATCGGTCGCAGTGGTGATGGCGGGATTGATGGCATAATAAAGGAAGACAAACTGGGCCTTGATGCAATCTACATCCAAGCTAAGAGATGGGAAGGCACGGTCGGCCGTCCAGTAGTGCAGGCATTTGTCGGTAGTCTGGAAGGAGTTAGATCACGCAAGGGTGTATTGATCGCTACCTCTCAGTTCTCTCCTGACGCCCGGGAATATGTAAACCGCATCGGCGTGAAGATCGTGCTTATTGACGGCCATGAATTGGCTGACTTGATGATTGACCATGGTGTAGGCGTCTCACCTCATGCCACCTATGTTGTGAAGAAAATAGATCTCGATTACTTTGGTGGCGAATGATTATTCTTGGCTTCCGGGCATCTCTGCCGGCTTTGTAGGTTGGTCTTGGAGAAGAAGAATCCTGCCATGCATTTGTGCTCATCCCAGATCTCAACCGCCAACTACAAATATCTATAACGACTATATTAGTAGTTTGCCGCTTCATGCCATTGAATCGGGTGGCGGGCGTGCCGTGGGCTAAAGCGTATCCGATAATGCTCTGATGACAAGGGTGATTGAAGTGATTGCTCCTCCGTGGAGCAGCACGGCGTAGCTTCTAGGGCTGGCCGATTGAGATCCCTTGGTGCAGGAGATGCATGCCTTCGTGGCACTGCATTCGGCTACGGGCCTGTGAGGCTGATACTTCGGCGGAAAGAAAAAAGTTGCGTGCCGTAACTGGCGCAGTAATCTGCCGAGATCTCACGCTAATACACGGTCGGGGCATGATGCGGCATAAGCCGAGGACGAAAGGCGAGCACTAGGCTCCTTTGAAAGGGGTTCCCGTAAAACGGACGCTGTGTTTGATTCCAGCGCTACTGCCGCCTTCGGTCCCAGGCTTTTAATTCGAGCTTCGGGCAGGGCTAGGCCGTCACTACGGTGATAGGCTCCTCCTAAAAGGGCGCTGCGGATCGGCGCTGGCCCGCCGCAAACTCGGTTAGGCTGTTTTCGGATCATTCTTTTTGTAAGGCGGTCACCTTTTCTCTCACCTGGACCAGAAGAGCCATAATAAGGGGTGAACGGGAAGGCCCCTCTTATCCAGAAGCGTGTGGGGACGCTGCGGCCTTCCTTGCCGCAGATGCATTCAGCTCGCCCCTACAAAGAATCAAGCCGCGCGGGGCGAAACCTCTCGACCTTAGGCTCTATCAATTCGCCCATTTATCGTAAACTACTATCTCGTCCAGCTTCCTTCGAGGTCTGGCAGCAGGAGACTCTGCCGGATAGCCCAGAATCAGCATCGCTACCACCCGGATCTTCTCCGGGATATCCAATATCTCCTTTACCTTATCCTCCTGGAATGCCCCTATCCAGCATGAGCCCAGTCCCTCGGCTGTCGCTGCCAGGCTCATATGATCCAATGCGATGGCCAAATCTATTGGATAGCAGTACTGGCCACAGGGCATGATATTTTCAGGCTCAGTCGCGCAGCCGACTATCACCGCAGATGCTTTCTCTACGTAAGGCTGACCGTTAGCAGCCTCAGAAAGCATCTTGCGCTTATCCTGGTCTCTCACCACTATGAACTTCCAGTCTTGCAGGTTTCGAGCCGAAGGCGCCATTCTTCCCGTATCCAGAACACGCAAGAGCTTCTCTTCTTCAATGGGGCGATCCTGATATTTGCGAATACTTCTCCTCGATCTGATGGCCTCTGTTATCTCCATGATTGACACCTCTCCATGTTTCTCTGTTTTCTAAGCAGATAAAGGTGTACCAATACCAATGAAGTATGTTCATCCTGCCTCAAGCCGCCAGCTACTCGTCATGCCAAGATTTTCATACTAAAAAGATGAATGCATAAGACAATAAGGTGAAGACTTATGAAAGGCCGTCCATTCCGCTACCTGCTGGTCATAACACTCATTGCATTGATTGTCCCTTCCGCAGCCCATCAGCCCTTCTTTGAAGATAAAGAATTTGATGTTGATAATCCAGGGCGCATTCTAGACCCGACGATTTCAACCGCTATGTATTCCACGCTCGGAAAAGTGGATGATGTAGACTACTATGCATTCAATGCATCCAAGAATCAGTCCATACTGCTGAGCATAACTATACCACAGATTGCGGGACAGGATAACTTCACACCTGTCATGGCTTTGATTGGTCCAGGGCTTCCTGCAGGAAATTTGTCGGGAAATATCTCAAGCATCTCAAAGCCAGATGACGCGGGCTTCATCATACTTCCACCGCCATTGAATGCTACGGCATTCTTTGAGCCCTTCAGCCGCACGGCATATTGGACGCGCCAGGAGGAATATGTTGTGGCGCCCGAGAATGGCAGCTATCTTGTGGCTGTCTGGGATGAGAAGGGACAGTTAGGAAGGTACGTATTTGTTGCAGGAGACCGAGAGGTGCCCGGCGGCGACCCGGCTTTTCCTCTGAAGATGAGGGACTACTGGAACTCCGTCGATAATTCAACTGCAGATAATAATCAGACGCAAGTGATGGCCCGAGGAGATCAGAAATGAGATAGCTATAGCAGTCAAAAAATAGCTGGATTTTTATGTCGCTCACAGCAAGCCGGCTCTATTTTGTTGGATGCTTTAGCCTGATGCTATGGCCTGCACAGGATCAAGCTCCGATGCCCTGATGGCGGGATACAGCCCGGCCAGAAAGTTGAGGACCAGAGCGAAGAGGATGGAATAGACTATGAGATCAGCTCTCAGGGTGAAGGAGAGTGCCACGCCTCCAAAGCCCGTCGGGCCGAAGGCGGCTATCATCTTTCCCACCGCCAGGCCGACCATGGAGCCCAGTATTCCCCCCGGCAGGGCCAGAAGCAGGCTCTCGATTAAAAAGATCTTGAGGATGGACCTTTTTGAAGCGCCCATGGCCATCATTATTCCTATCTCCCTGGTCCTGCGGCTGATGATCATAATCGTGGTATTGGCTATGACAAAGCCCGATATCAGCAATATCATGGAGAAGAAGATCAGATTAATCCTGGACTGGGTGGATACGAACCTGGCGATCTCCCGGCTGAACTCCTGCCAGGAGCTGGTCTCTTTATTCAGGCGGCCTTTCAGCTCCTCTGCGGCTCTCGTAGCCTCCTCGAAATCGGACAGCTTGACCCCTATTTCTGATACCACATCTCCCTGGCCCACCAGATCCTGAGCCGTTTCCAGAGGCAGGTAGACCAGGTTGTAGTCCTTGGCCGTGCCCTTCTCCACCAGGCCCGCCACCCGCAGCTTTAGACGCTTGTCCTTCTGCTCCAGTTCGAACCTCTCCCCGGGCCGGATCTCCAGGCTCTCGGCCAGCTCTGTCCCCAGAAAGGCGGAGTTGCGCCCGTACCTCAGATCAGAGAAGTCTCCCCATTTGATGGAGTCCTGCAGATTCATGAGGATGTACTCCGGGCCGGGATCAACGCCCATGAACTCCACCCCCTCAACGTTGTCCCTGAATCTGGCCGCCCCCTGCCCCACCAGCCTGGGCGAGACGGCCACAACACCGGGATAATCCCAGATCTTATCCGATAGGCTCCGATAAAGATGGAGATAATCCTCTCCCGGATCGGGCTTGATGTATAGGTGAGGATTCTTCTCTACAGTGTTTGCCACGATTGCTGCCCGGACCCCCTCCGTAATTCCCAGGGACATTATGATCACCCCCACCGCCAATCCTACCGATAAAAGGGTGAAGGCCGTCCCCCTGCGATTGGAGAGGATATGCCTTGCCGCCACTGCCATCTCGAAGCCTAAAGAGAGGCACTGACAGGCCAGCCTCTCCTCCAGAAATGTAGGCCTCCAGATCCTGCCCTTGCCTTCCCCTCCCTCTGAGCCCCGAAGTGCATCAACGGGATTGAGCCTGGAGGCCCTGTAGGCAGGATAGGCTCCAGCCAATATGCTCAGGGCTAAAGCCAGAAGGACATAGGCGGGAAAGTTCCAGGGATCTATCACCAATGGAATTGAGTTGAGCTCTCTTCCGCCGGCAGTGATCCCGAAGTTCAGGCTTCCCAGAGCGACAATGCCCAGCAGTCCCAGGATGCAGCCCAGTATGCCGCCCAGGAGTCCAAGAATTCCGCTCTGATAGATGAATATCCTCAAGAGATGGTATCGTCCCGCTCCCAGGGCCAGGAGCATCCCCATCTCCCGGACCTTCTCCAAAACCAGCATATTCATTATGGCGGCGATGCCAAAGGCAGCAATGATCATGACGAAGAATATGGACAGCGACCTCCAGAATCCACCCACCTCGATAGACCTGACGATCTCCGGATTGGACTCCTGCCAGCTCATGGCGTTATAGCCGAGGCCATCGATAGATGCTGCAATCCTCTGGGCCTGGTCGATGTCAAATAGCTTCAGCTCAATGGAGTTTATCACATCCCCTTCATCGAGAAAGCTCCTGGCAGTCTCAAAGGAGACATAGGCCATGCTCTCATCCAGCGGAGTTCCTGAATCAAATACCCCCACCAGCTTCAGTCTGGAATTTCTGGCTGGGGGAAAGCTGGCCTGCATTGTGTCTCCCAGCTTCAGATCCAGCTCATCCGCCAGCTTGAAGCCCATGACCACATTGCTTGCTCCCAGAAGGGCAAAGAGATCTCCCTCCCTCATGGATCCGCTGATCTGGTAGATGGCATCCTCCTGGATGGGATCTATGCCGCGGAGCAGAGCATTTTTCCTCTTTTCCTTGAAGGATATGGTGGCCTGAGTGGATAGGGTGGCCGAATAGGATCTGATTCCTTCGATGTCTGCAATCCTATTCAGGAGACTGCGATATAGGTGCAAGTAATCCTCCTCGCCCTCGGGGAAGATCTTGACATGAGGCAGTTTCTCCTCCACCATCCCGGTAAGAAGCTCCTGGGAGCCGTTGCCCAAAGAGGTGAATATCAGAGAGATGGAGACGGCTAGGGCGACGGCTGTAACCGAAAGAAGAGTCTGCCGCCTTTGTGTGACAACATGCCTGATGGCAATGAAAAGCTCGAAGCTGGAGGCTGGTGGGAGCAAAGCAGATTGCTCTTTGTCAGTGGAGGCTTAAAGGCTTTCTCTGCAAGGAATTCCGTTTATCGAAGAATATGGGGGTGAATGGGAAGGCTGCTCTTTGCCCAGAAGCGTGTAGGGCCGGTGCGGCCTTCCTTGCCACACATCTCAGTAGGCACCGGTCCCTATAAATCTTAAAGCCGCGCGGGGCGAAAGTGTCTTCCGCCTTCAGATCTTCTCCGGCTTATCCAATAGCCCGGTCTTATTCATCAGCTCCCCAGTCCGTGCATGCGGATGCCGGGAGATGCTGTCATTAGCTTTCTCCATCTCTCTGGCCTCGTCTGCCAGCTTGGCCGCGGCGCGCATGACCTCGTGGCCGGCGGCGGCGGTCAGAGCAATGGCCTCCAGCTCTTTTAGGCGGAAGCAGGCAGCGGCATCAATTCCGGCCACGGCCTGGGCCATGTAAAGGCTGCCCACGGCTTTGGCCCGGGCATAGGGATTAGAGAAGTGCATTCTTTCGGCGCACTTCTCCGGAGTGGCCAGGATGACCGGCAGATTTGCCTCGCCTGCGGAGATGCCTGCCATGACACGATCCAGCTCCTCCTGCACCAGCCGGATGGCTCCGCCGGCGGCTAAAACCCGCAGGGCATCGGAGTTGAAGAGAGCCATCTCTGCCGGGTCCAGGAACTCGCGCTTGGCTCCAATGAGCGGGTCCATGGGCAGGATGATATAGCCGAAGCCTTCTGCTGCCAGGGCGTCACGGGACTCCTTCTTGGCCGGGCCATCGGAGATGACTATGGTGGGAGTGCCCTTGAACTTCTCCCGGGCTGCTGTCGGGCCGGCGGTGGCGGCATTGGGGCTGCAGATGACCACCAACTGGGGCTGCCAGGCCTTCAGCTCCTCAGAGGCCTCGCCCTCTTTCAGGGTCATCTTGGGGCCGAAGCTGATGACCTTGAACTCGATGTCGGAGCGCTCTGCAATCTCATCCAGGGCCAGATCGATGACCGTGGAGGTGGCTATATTTCCTAGCTTCACAAGACCGATCTTGAACATGCCGCCAGTAAAGCCCAGTAAAAGATAAAAGGATTTTGATGTATGGAGGTCGTCGGCCAATGGCTAAATACCATTGCCCACCTGGGCAATTGATATGAGAGACCAGGCAGATTTCGCCAAGAACATCCTTCCCTTCCTCTCCCATTTGGAAGAGGACGAGGCGGGCCCCGATCCACTCCAGGTGGCGAAGAGGCTGGGCATCTGCATTCAGGAGATGGTTATTCTCAGCCGCAACGAGAACCCATACGGTCCCAGCCCTGCCGCCAGAGCGGCTCTGCAGGACGTGCCGATGCACAGGTACCCGGACTCCCGGCCGTTCCTGGAGGCCCTTTCCGGCTACACCGGCTTTCCCCCTGAGTGGCTGGTGGCGGGAGCGGGCATGGATGAGATCATCAGCACCATCTGCCGGATCTTCCTGGGGCCGGGAGACAGGGCTCTCATCCCTGTGCCCACCTATAACTTC
>NOLC01000208.1 GCA_002256595.1 Methanosaeta sp. NSP1
GAGGGAGAGCGGTGAAGGCAGGGGGTCGATTATTCGCATCGGCCCGGCGGGCGAGGCTGGCGTGAGGTTCGCCTGCGTGATGGTGGACACCTACCGTCACTTCGGCCGTCTGGGTTTGGGGGCGACTTTCGGCTCCAAGAACCTCAAAGCTTTGGTAGTATCGGGGACAGAGCATGTCGATGTTCCCGATATCAAGCGCTACAAAGAGGTCTATAGCCGCCTCTATAAGACCGCTGTCGGGACAGAGGTGATGGAGAAGTATCATGACATAGGAACATCGGTGAACATCAGCGTTCTGAACTGGCTGCGGGGCCTGCCCACCAAGAACTTCCTTCTCTCCAGCTTTCCGGAGGGAGAGAAGATCAGTGGCGAGGCTTTCGCGGAAAAGCATCTCATCCGCAGGTTCTCCTGTGCCGGGTGCCCCATAGGCTGCGTGCACATTGCCGCTCTCAAGACCGCCTTCTCCGAGCACCATGAGTTCGAGGTGAGAAGGGTATCCTATGACTATGAGCCCATCTATTCCCTGGGCTCCAACCTCGGCGTGAAGACGGCGGAGGGAATTTTGCAGCTCATCGATGCCTGCGAGAGGCTGGGGCTGGATGTCATGTCTGCCGGCGTGGTGCTCTCCTGGGCTACGGAAGCCCTGGAGAAAGGGCTGATCACCGACAAGGAGACTATGGGCCTGCCACTGCAATGGAACGGTGTAGACGGCTACACCAAGGCGCTGGAGTTCATAGCCCGAGCCCCCAATGAGTTCTACGCCGCCCTTGGCCGGGGCGCGGAATATGCCGCCAAGAAGTACGGCGGCCTGGAGTATGCCATGACCCTGGGAGGAAACGAGGTCTCAGGCTATCACACCGGGCCGGCCTCCATCGTGGGCCAGTTGGTAGGAGTGCGCCACTCCCATCTGGACAATGCAGGATACGGCATAGACCAGAAGTCGATCAAGAAGCCCATGGATCCGGAGATGATGGTCGATGAGATGATCAAGGAGGACAACTCCCGCGGCGTATTCAACTCCCTGGTGGCCTGCCTTTTCGCCCGCGGCGTCTACAGCGAGGACAATATTATCGACTCTCTGGGGGCGGTGGGGATTGTCAAGAGCCGGGATGAGCTGCAGGAGCTGGGAAAGAGGATCTTTGAGGAGAAATATAAATTCAAAACACAGGAGGGCTTTGACCTTTCTGCCCCACGCATTCCCCGCCGATTTTATGAGACGGTCTCTGCTTCAGGCATGGTGACGGCGGAGACGGTTCAGGAGATGCTCAGGATTTACAGGAAGAAGAGAGGATGGGGCTAGAGCCCCAGATCCTCATCAGCCGATTCCTTTATTCTTTTTCTCCTCTGGGGCTGCTGCCGGGGCGTTTTTTCTCTGAAGCTGCCTTCCTTTTGGCCTCCGATGCTCCATCTGCACTCTGATCGTCCTCCATCTCCCTCCTCCGTCCTCGTATCATGCCCCTGCTCTCCATCCTCTCCTTGATCATCCTCTTGACCTCATCTCCTCCCACGGAGAAGACCTCGCCTATCAGCTCCATGGCCGCATCCAGCTCCCGCCCCAGCATGGGATCTGAGCTGCTGCCCCGGCCTGCCAGAAGGCAGAGCCGGTCTAAAGGCCTGTCCACCAGCCGGGAGGAGTACCTCTCCGGCTCATCCTTGAAGATGCGCAGCATGGAAAAGATGTAAGGATAGATGGGCGTCTCGGGGTTGATGCAATAGAAGGTGTTGGTCTTTTTCTTGGCCTCGGCCCGGGGAGAGGGCAGGATGCGCCGCTCCACGGATAAGATCTCCAGCCGCTCCAGCTTGTCCAGCTTGTTGATGAGGGTGGTCTGGTTCCAGAATGGACCGCCCCCCGTGGGCCCCATCTCCCGCCAGATCTGATTAAGCTGGACATATCCGCCTTTGCGCCGGAGGTAGATCAATAGAGAGGCCAGAGGGGCCTGATCGCGCTGCAGGGCGGTGTAGCGGGCGAACTCATCCAACATAGATGCTAGCTCTAATGTGCAACTCTAAAGCATTTGTGGTTTCTTTACAAAGCCTTTTAAGCTTTAGCTGCCCCTAACAGGAGGGAGATATAATGCAAGCCATAATTCTCGCTGCCGGAGAAGGCAGCCGTATGAGGCCTCTGACCGCCTCCCGGCCCAAGGTGATGCTGCCCGTGGCCGGCAGGCCCTTTTTGGAGCATATCATCCTGCGGGCGCGCGCGGCAGGAGCAGACAGAATCGTCCTGGTGGTGGGATACTGCAGCGATGCCGTGCGCTCCTACTTTGGCGACGGCAGCAGCCTCGGCCTGAAGATAGAATATGCCTTGCAGGATAAGCAACTGGGCACCGGCCATGCCCTCATGGCCGCCCGGGATCTGGCTGATGACTCTTTCCTGGTCCTAAACGGCGATGTACTGCCCGATGAACCGTCCCTGCGTGCCCTGGCCAGCCGCTTGCCGGCCGTCTCAGGACCCCAGACGCTATGGTGTCTTTTCCAGCCATCAGGGCAGGCTGACCTCGGTGGTGGAGAAGAGCAACAGCCCTCCATCCAATCTGGCCAATGCCGGAATCTATCATTTTGGCGCAGGCATATTCGACGCCCTGCGGGCTATGCCACTGTCTGAGCGGGGCGAATACGAGCTGACCGACGCATTAAACCTGCTCGCGGCTGATGAGAGCATCGCAGTGGTGGAGATCTCAAGCTGGATGGAGATAGGCCGGCCCTGGGATATCCTGGCTGCCAATGAGATATTGCTCAGGGAGCACATTCTCCAGATTCTGGGAGATGTTGAGGGCGGAGCCACACTCAAGGGTGATGTCTCCTTAGGTCGAGGGAGCATCATTCGCTCCGGAGCCTATATCCAGGGGCCGGTACTGATAGGTGAAGATTGCGATATCGGCCCCAACTGCTTCATCCGGCCCACCACCTGCATTGGCGACAGGGTGAGGATTGGAAATGCTGTGGAGGTCAAGAACAGTGCCATCATGAGCCACAGCAAGATCGGCCACCTCTCTTATGTGGGCGACAGCATCATAGGCGAGGGGTGCAACTTCGGGGCAGGCACCATCTGCTCCAATCTGCGCCATGATGGCAAAAATATCAAATCCTATGTCAAAGGAGAGAGGGTGGACAGCGGCAGGCGCAAGCTGGGAGTGGTCATGGGAGACGATGTCATGACCGGCATCAATACCAGCATCTATCCCGGCACGGTCATAGAGCCCGGCTTCAGGGGGCTGCCGGCGGCTGTTTGCCGGGACCTGGTAGGCGCCGCCTGCCGGGAAAGGAAATAAAAAGCCTTTTCAAGGCAGAGGTCGATTGGCGTCGAGGAGCTAAATGGCTGTATTCAATGTTCAAGTTTGACAGGAGATCCTGATGAGAGAATTTATTCCCATTGCTAAGCCCATCATCGGCCAGGAAGAGATAAACGCAGTAGAAGAGGTGCTGAAATCGGGCATGCTGGCCCAGGGCGAAGCGGTCAAGCGTTTTGAAGACGAGTTTGCCGCATACCTCGGGGTGAAGAATGCCATAGCGGTCAACAACGGCACAGTTGCCCTGGATCTGGCAGTAAAAGCTCTGGGGCTCGAGCCCGGGTCCGAGATCATAACCCCGGCCTTTACATTCATCGCCACAGCCAACTGCGCCCTCTATCAGGGCCTGCGACCTGTCTTTGCCGATGTGGACGAGAGGACATTCAATATCGATCCGGATGACCTTCAAGAGAAGATCACCCCCCGCACCAGAGCGGTGATCGGAGTTCACCTCTACGGCCAGCCCTTCCAGCTTTCAGCAGTTCAGGAGATCTGCCAGGACAAAAATATCGCCCTGGTGGAAGACTGCGCCCAGGCCCATGGAGCGGAATGGAAGGGAAAGAAGGTAGGCTCCTTCGCAACAGGCTGCTTTTCCTTTTATCCCACCAAGAACATGACCACCGGCGAGGGAGGCATGATCACCACCGATGACGATGCTCTGGCGGCGCGGCTGCGCCTCCTGAGAAGCCACGGCGATTCCGGGAAATACAACCACATCACCATCGGCTACAACTACAGGATGATGAACCTGCAGGGTGCTCTCGGCCTGGTCCAGCTCAGGCACCTGGAGGAGTTCACAGCCAAAAGAATCTCAAATGCCAGATTTTTGGATGATAACATCAGGGTCAAGGGCATAAGCACGCCTTTCCGTATGGACAGCGTCCGGCATGTCTATCATCAGTATGTGGTGCGAGTGGAGGATGACTTTCCCGCCTCGCGGCAGAGGCTGATGGAATACCTGCAGGACAGGGGCGTGGGCAGCGCGATTCATTACCCAAGAGCTGTCTATCAGCAGCCGGTCTACAGGGATATGGGATACACCGATATCAGTTGTCCGGTGGCGGAGGATGTCTCCCGCCGGGTGATGAGCCTGCCTGTACATCCCTCACTTACTGCAGACGACCTGCAGTACATAGCCCAGACATTGAACTCTTTTGAGGCCTGAATATGGATGTAGGAGTCATCGGCGTTGGTGCCATGGGCCGAAATCATGTGCGCGTCTATTCGGAACTGAAGGGCGTGGACACAGTTTATGTATATGATCCCATCCCGGAAAATGCGGCAAGGGCTTCGGAGTTTGCCAGCATCTGCGGTTCTGCAGAGGAGATGCTGGAGAAGGTGGAGGCGGTCAGCATCT
>NOLC01000196.1 GCA_002256595.1 Methanosaeta sp. NSP1
CCATTTATATAAACCTGATGTTTACCAAGCCAATTTTTCTTCACATCAATAGAAACTACTACACTCTGGCTACCGGAAAAAGAGGCAATTGAAGAGAGCTTCTTTACCACAGCCGCATTCCAGGCCCTGACCATTGGCCTTCCCTTCTGCGCCTTCAAGATGCTCTTCGGCCTGCTCTGTTGGCGAATAGGCCTGGAACAGGCCTATCTGCCTCTTGCCTCCCTGGGCGGGCTGATCATGGTTTGGGCCACAGTCGATCTCTTCATGAATCTGGCCCGGGTCTTTTTCCAATTGGCCGGCCGCCCTTCGCCCATTGAATACTGCATAGTCGCCCAGGCCGGAAGGCTCATCGGGCGGCCCAGGCTCTTTTTAGCCCTGGACACCCTGGCCTCATTTTCCATCATCTGCATCGTTTTGTGGTCCGGTTGGATATCTTTTCTCAGCCGGCAGGAGTCCTGGATCTGGATTGCAGCCACTACTTTAAACCTGATCAGCGTCTCATTTGTCAATATCTGGATGGAGCTGAGGAGAGGAAAGTGAAGGCAATGGTGAAACCTATTAAAGGGCAGGGCGCAGATGAGTGGCAGCAATAAGCCGGAGATGGAGTCGGATTGCTAATGCCCAGCCTTAGACTGTTATCCTGGAATGTCAATGGCCTGAGGGCCATTCTCAAAAAAGGTTTCGCTGAATGGATGATCAAGGATAGTCCCGATGCCGGGACGGTCTGGCCCTGTTCTCCAGGACTGCCCCCCTTGCGGTGAAGAGCGGCCTGGAGATAGCAGGGCTGGACGACGAGAACCGGGCCATTGTCGCAGACTACGGCCATTTTCTGCTCTACACCGTCTACTTTCCCAATGGAAAAGCCTCTGCGGAGCGGCTGGCCTACAAGCTGCGCTTTTATGATCTGTTCCTGGAGCACATAGACCTGCTCCGCTCCCAGGGAAAGAGGATTGTGATCTGCGGGGACATCAATACCGCCCATAAGGAGATCGACCTGGCCCGGCCCAGGGCCAATGAGAAGATATCCGGATTTCTTCCCCAGGAGAGGGCCTGGATGGACCGGCTGGTGGAGAAAGGCTTTGTGGACACCTTCCGCATCTTTCACCCTGAGGCAGACCAATACTCCTATTGGGATCTGAAATCAAGGGCCAGGGATAGGAATGTGGGCTGGAGAATAGACTACTTCTTTGTCAGCCAAAATCTGGTGGATTCGGTGCAATCGGCATTCATTCTCAAAGAGGTCATGGGAGCGGATCACTGTCCCGTAGGCATAGAGCTGAATGTGGATTGAGGCCGCCTGAGACACCTGCACATATCTCAGGAAAAAGGTTTTATCGCCAAGAGAGAATGATGCTTTATCTCTGACAGGGGGAGGTGGAGAAGAAGTGAGGCTGGCCTGGCCGGCGCCCCGGCATCTGATTGTCCCTTTATTGATCTCGGTTGCAGCTTTGGCTATGGTCCATCTCTCGCCATACTCTCTGAGGAAAATCCTCTCTTCTCTGGCTCTGATACTGGTATTTCTGGTGCCGGGATACCTTGCCGTGCTCTGGGCCTATCCCGGAAAGGGCGACCTCAGCCGAAGGGGGCGGACGGTGCTGAGCCTTGGAGCATCAGTTTTTTTGGCCGGGGTGGTGGGACTGATCCTCTGGGCCACTCCGAGGGGGCTGCAGAGCGGCTCTTTAGCTACTCTTCTCTCTCTGCTATCCATATTTCTATTTGCCGTGGCCTACATGCGATGGTCCGATCTGCCCCGCAACAGGAGGTTCTTCCTCTGGCCCAGAAGAGGACTGAGGCCGGGACCCGGTGCATCTCCTCCCAGGAGCACAGCCGTCCGTCGGGCGGCCTATGCCGTTCTGCTACTGGCCATCCTTTTTATAGCCGCTATAGCCCTGTCTTTTGGGCCGCAGCATATCTCATGGGAAGATATCTCCTCCCGGTTTCATGAGCCCTCGCCCGATCTTGGGGCAGGCAGATTCGAGCCGCTTTTCACTCTTTCCAAGGATGACCACCCCCAGGCAGATCTGGCAGCCAATGCCTCCACCCTGCCGGAGGTTCAGAGCCCGTCCCCCAGCCTGAACGGCTCCAGCGGACTTTATGCCATGGCCTTCAATGCCACGGATTCGTCTTCCGCAAATTCTTCCGCAAATAATACTACCGGCAAGATATCGGGAAGCAGCAGAGAGATGTCCTTTTCAGGAGGGGGTGGCGGTGGCGGAACCAGCAGCAGCAAAGAGACCAGCAGCAAGCCTCAGAGCAAGAAGGAGTATATGCCCCCAGCAAAAGAGCCGCAGGAGCCTGAGACTGCCTCCGCATCTGAGGAGAGCGATGCTGAGAATAATCTCACGTCGAATGCAGATGCCTCGAATCAAAGCCCTCCGGATCACTTCAATCAGAGCATCAATTCCACCGTGGCTCCAGCTTTAGGTGAGATGCAGGTCGCAGGAAAGGACGGCCTAGTGACGGCTCCTTTAGTTGGCCAATCCTCTATGGGGAGCCTGAAGCCTGGCCAGCCGGATGAGGTGGGGATATATTCCGAGACGAATGCATCGGATGAGGCAATGCAAGCCGCTGCGGCATCTTCTCTGCCGGAGGCAACTGATATGGCGTCGTCTTCTGCCGCTCTGGCTGTAGAAAGGGCGAAGACGGCCCTGGATAATGCCAGCTCTGATGCCAGCGATGCCAATCGTCTTCCCATTCTGGAGGCCCTCATCTCAGACCGGCCCAGCCCCCAGCCGCCAGGGACGGCTATTTTCTGGAGGGCAAAAGCCACTGATTATGAGGGAGACCGGCTTCTATACAAATTCCTGGTGAGCGGCCGGGAGGCAAATAATTGGTCCAGGATAGCAGGCTGGATCTGGCCTACCTCTGGGCTCTCGCCAGGGAATTATGAGATCAGCGTCTTGGTCCGGGACGGAAACCACGCTTCTGAAAGCTCATTTGACCATATGATCAACAGCAGCTTTGCCCTGATATCCCCCAACCAGCCGCCAGCTCTAAAGGATCTGATCTCTGACGCCAGCAGCCTCATGGAGCCGGGAGGCAGCATAAACTGGACTGCCATCGCCATCGATCCGGATAACGATACGGTCTATTACAGGTTTTTAAAGGACGGTCAGGAGGCAAGAGGCTGGTCGGCCTCACCTGCCTGGAGCTGGAATACTTCTTCTGAGAGCGCCGGCGAATTTAGGATCTCCGTTCTGGCCAGGGACGGAGAGCATGCCTCCCAGGACTCATTTGACAGCTCCATGGAGAGAAGATTCGTCCTGAACTCCTCCAACGGCATCCCTGAGATATCAGAGCTTCAGGCAGATCGACCCGGTCCCCTGCCTCAGGGCTCAGCAGTAAATTGGACCGCAGCCGCAGTTGATCCGGATGGCGATACCATATACTATCGATTCCTGATAGACGGCCTGCCGGCAGGTGAATGGTCCACCAACAGCACCTGGACCTGGGAGACATCATCGGCCCAGCCAGGAATCCACTCCATAACCGCCCAGGCCAGAGACGGAAGGCATGCTTCCAGTAGCGACTACGACAGCTATAAAGAGGCTGCTTTTGAGATCTCTGCCGCCAACCAGCCGCCCATTTTAGCTTCGCTTCTGCCCGATATTGCCAGCCCCCAGGCCCAGGGCGCGGCTGTCACCTGGACTGCCGGGGCGGCAGATAGGGAGGGCGACCAGATATTCTATAAATTCCTGCTCAACGGCCGGGATATGACCGGCTGGTCGACGTCCTCCACCTGGCAGTGGCCCTCCGGCGGCCAAGCCCCTGGAGACTATAGGGTCCGGGTTTTGGTCAGGGATGGAATGCATGCTCCGGAGGACTCTTTTGATGACTATAAAGAGAGCACATTCACCCTCCTCTCTGAGATCGATCTGCAGATAGAGAACTTGCAGAGAAAATAAGACTCAAGTAAGAAAGGGAATTGGGGCAGAAGGTCTCGGTTTATCTCCGGCAGAGCCGGATGTGGAGCCGGTCAGAATAGTTTATCCCCATCTGCATAGCCAGATCCCAGGCCTCTCTCGCACCCTGCATATCCCTGTCCGTCCCATAGGCCATGATCCAGACCCTCTCCTTATCCAGAGTGGGAAGTATCGGCTGCAAGAGATCTGTTGTCCAGCACCAGGGAGCCTTTCCCAGAACGAATTTGATATGAACATTCTCCCTGGCGCACCAGTAATCCAGATGGAAGTTAGACCCCCTCTTGGGGCTGATTACAGCATAATGGATCAGATCCAAAGTCCTGCGGTGTATGGGATTGGTGCCATTGCTCTCGATATGGATCTCCTTTCCTCTATTGTGCAGCATTTCTATCAATTGGGAAAGCTCATCCATCTGCATCGTGGGCTCTCCTCCAGTTATCACTACCCTTTTCCCTTTAATTCTCTTCTCTATTTCGGTAAGGGATATCTTGAAGGATGATTTCCTGTCCGTGTCGCAACCCAGGCAGCAGAGATTGCATCCGGCCAGCCTGACGAAGGTAGCAGGCCTTCCCATAGCCGGGCCTTCGCCCTGTATGGACTGGAATATCTCTATAAGGTGCATCTGAATGTCTATATTATTCGATAGAAGATAAATACTATTCTCTATACATTCTTTTCTTGCCATCAGCAACCAAAGGCTCATTACAAGATGTGATAAGCAGCTTAGACTTGACGAATGGACTGGACTGCACCCCTTATATGCCCAGGACGCAATAGGCCACATAGATGATAGCAATGAAGAAGTCCCTGGGGGCAAAAACCCTACTCTATCCCACTCCCGTCTGCGTGATCGGGACTTATGACCGGTTTGGAAATCCCAATGTGATGACCGCAGCGTGGGTTGGCATATGCTGCTCCAGCCCGCCCTGCCTGGCCGTCTCCCTGCGCAAGGTCACTCAAACCTATCGCAATATCATCAACCGCAAGGCATTCACCGCATCCATCCCCTCTGAGGACTACGCCAAAGAGGCGGACTATTTCGGCCTGGTGTCGGGAAGTGCCTCAGATAAATTTCCCACCAGCGGCCTGACGCCTTTGAAGAGCAAGCTGGTGGATGCCCCCCTGGTCAAGGAGTTTCCATTAGCTCTGGAGTGCAGGCTGCATCGCATTGTGGAGATAGGGCTGCATACCCAGTTCATAGGCGAGATATTGGATGTCAAAGCCGATGAATCTTGCCTTGGCGCCGACGGTGGCAAAGCCTTCTCCCTTGGCAGGGAGCTGATCAAGAGCTGATTTAATCCCGGTTTGGCTCTCCGAACAAATCAAAGATAGTTTGAACTATAATGAGATAGATCTTATTGAATCCAAAGGAGACAAAGAAAATGGGCAAAACATACCCTCTCGGCCTGGATATTCCACCGGAAGAGATGATGAAGACGCGGGTAGATATGGCGGCAGCTAACGTGCTGCTTAAAGCTGTTCTCTTTAAGTATCCTCCTCAGTGGGATTGGCGGAACGTCAGCGGAAAGAATTTCCTGACCAGCGTCAAGGATCAGCAAACCTGCGGGTCCTGCGTTGCATTCGCAATATGCGCAGCTGCCGAAGCCCGAAAGAAGATCGATTCTCAGGAAGCAGGCCAAAATCCTGACCTCAGCGAATGGTTTTTATTCCAGAGGGGTGGCGGCTCTTGCTCGACCGGATCTCAGTTTAATCCCATGCTTTCCGCACTGAAAAATCCCGGCACGCCCGATGAGGCCTGCTGTCCGTACCTTGGCAGTTCAACCTGTGTGGATTGGGCCAATAGAGTCACTAAAGCCGCGGGCTACACCATACTGAAGACGGCAGCCCAGGCTAAAGAGTGGATAGCCACAAAAGGCCCGGTAGTTGCCGGCATGGAGGTTTACACAGATTTCTTTGATCTGGATAGCAATGAAATATACACTCAAAGGTATGGCGATTTCGCTGGGTATCATGCCATCTGCCTGTTTGGATTCGATGAGGTCAATCGCTGCTGGCATCTAAAAAATTCATGGTCCAAAGCATGGGGAGCAGATGGCTGCTGCCGCATAGCCTATGACCAGTGCGGCATAGGCAGCTCATTCTACTTCTATGGCATTGATCTCTCTTCTAGCCCGGTTCCACCCGGCCCGACCCCCACTCCATCTGTCCTGGGCACGGACGATATCAAGGTCACCAATGCCGGCAACATGACGGTCAAACTGACTCAAATGAAGGTGGCTTATCCTCTAACCGTCAGCCTGTACAAACCAAAAGATAAGGAACTCGGCACATTTTCCAAAGGAGAATTAGGCAAGGTTCTCAATGCTGGCCCGGTCGGCAAGGGAGATATCGTGGGATTCAAGATCGTTACTGGTGAGGGAAGTCCCAGGACATTCTACACCGACGGCCCAATGAATCCCGGCAAATATCGTTATTTATTTACCCTGCCCTATGGATATCGCAAGTGGAATATCCTGGGCGAGCTTGAGGGCAGACCGGATCACGGAGAATTTGTGGTGGAAGTCAGCATCAAATGAGCTTGGGCGGATGCCGATGGAGGTCTAGGCTACAACCTCGATCTCCAGGACATCGGCAAAGGTCTCGGCGTTTCCGTTGAAACTGGCCACAATGCTTACAGCATAGATCCCAGGCAGCCTATCTGCATTCCAGATGCCAATGTACTTGCCCCCTGTGGTATGCAGCAGGCTCATCCTGGCCGATTCAGAGCCGTCCGGGGCAGTTATGACCGCAGTGCAGCGCAGAGTGCTGTCTGCTTTCTGGCCGGCAATGTCTGAAGATGATGCCGCCAATCCGGTGGAGCCTATCTGGACGGCTCCGTCCTTTCGGTCCAGATTGGCAAATCCCTGGGGAGAGCCGAATCCACAGGTAGCACAGCCCTTGACCTCCAGCTTATCATCGCTGCCTGAGTTATTGCTGTCCGACGAATTTCTGACCGAATTGGCCGAAGTCGCATGAAAGAGGGCCGTGATATATACCGACTGGCCGGCTTTGACCGGATTGGGCTCGGCCTTTATCTCAGCCAGCTCAAAGCCGAGCTGCGGCTGATTCACCAGCCAGTCACGCCAGGAATACAGCCTGGCATCATATCCCAGCTGCTCCAGAGCAAACCAGGATATTGCAGCCTCTATTCCCACATTGGTGTAGACCACAACAGCTCTGTCTTTCTCAAGACCGGAAAAGATCTCTTGCAGCTGCCCTTCTCTCTTAATGCTGCCATTGTCCAGAGCATCCTCATAGGGAATATTTACCGCTCCGGGAATTGAGCCTATTTCATAGTCTCGAAGCGGCCTGGCGTCCAGTATCTGAGCATCTCCTGCCACCACAAATTCGTAAGTTGCCAATAAATCGGCCTGGATGCTGGTAGTATAATCCGCCTTGGCCCTGACCGATGGCTTATGGCTGATATTAAGCCCGGCAGCCATCCAATCGTCTGCATCGCCGAGCAGCATTCGGACGTCCTCATGACCCAGATACTTGAGCAGCCAATAGGTGAAGAAGGCCGGAGCAGGCCCTCCGCCGCAGGGCATGCACTCCCCGGCGATGAGCAGGGAATCGTTGCTCGTTATGCCCGCATCTCCCAGCATCATGGCAATCTCAGAGACGGGCTTGAGGGCGCCTCCCCGGTCCAGAAAATCCTCGTAATTGATATTCAGAGCACCTTCAACATAAGCAGTAGCATTGGGGCTGATATCCAATACAATATCGGATGGCGAGATCTCCCCGGGACGGATAAAAGCTATATCAAGATCTGGCGCTCCCGCCCAGGACGCATTGCCAAATGCAGAAGGAGCTTGTCCTGCCGCCGGGAACGGCGAAAGGAGCAGGATATGAATTAGCATGGCTAGAGTCATGCCCACGATAAGTTGCCTCATTTTACTTCAGCCTCAACCTTAGATATCGTTTCTGGATCATATTGCCAAGCATCCTCATCTCCCGGCCTCTTCTTTAACCTTTTCTATGGGGAGATTCCACGATTGAGGCCTTGCAGGACAGGACAGCAGCACCATGATCCAATCAGCTAATCTGGATCATTGTGCATCAGCGCTAAAGAGCCTCCAGAGCCTGTCTCAAGAATATCTTGGCCGCTCTTACTTCTTCTGGCGAAACAAAGCCGCAGCCATTCAATTCCAGGCCTGCTGCCTCCAGGGCCTCGGTGAGGAGGTTCATGGTCTCAACTGAGCCGGGACAGGACTCATTTACCACCACCCGCTCCTCGCATCCATAGACGCCCAGGAATGGAAAGATGCGGCAGGACCAGGGACGGACGGGATATATCTTGCATCCTGCCGCCCTGGCATCGTAGAACTTGCATGGGAGGATGTGCTTGAAATTCAGGACCTCCGGCCGGTCAGGATCCGGATTGGCGTACTTTTTGATGAACCTGTTCAAGGGGATCTTGAGGTGCCTGGCCATATCCCTGGCGTCCTCCATCCGCAGACGAATGGGATTGCCGGTGGTGCAGCAGCGTCCACACCTTTTGCACTGGAAAAGAATGTGACAGGCCATGCGATAGTAATCCACGGTGGTGTATCTCGCAGCGTCCAGCTCTGCAAAAACCTGGCCGTCTGAAAGAGAGGTCGCTTTTAGGAGCTCTATTGCGACTGATCTCAGGTCTCTCATTTGCGCTGTTATTTCTGCCATTGTGCAAAGGATACTCAACAGACATCCTTTTCAATCTTGCCCCACCTTACTCTAACATGGTCCAGGAGATCGTCCTCATCGGCAGGTCCAATGTGGGAAAATCAACCTTATTCTGGGAGCTCACCGGAACTAAAGTTAGGGTGGGAAAGCGTCCCGGCATCACCCAGTATCCCTTCAAGGCCAGAGTGGGAGATATCTTTTATGTGGACATGCCGGGATACGGCTTCATGCTTAAGGCCTCTCATGCCGATCAGGAGAAGACCAAGGATCTCATTGTGCAGTACTTCGAGGAGCATGCTCCAGAGATACTGATGGCTGTGCAGGTCGTAGATGCCTCTTCTTTTCTGGATATAGCCGACCGCTGGGAGAAGCGGGGAGAGGTGCCTCTTGAGATCGAGATATGGGAGTTTCTGGATGATATGGGCTTTGATTCTGTCCTGGCCGCAAACAAGATGGATCGCATAACCAAAGCGGACAAGGATTTGGCTCTTGATCTCATCTGCGAGCGCCTGGGAATGCTCCCTCCCTGGAGGCAGTGGACAGATAAAATAGCGCCCATCAGCGCCAAGAGAGGAGATGTTCAAGCATTGAAAGGCATCATCTCCAAGAAGGTTGCCACAAAGAACTCTCCTGGACTATGATCGCCTGATGCATGCTTTCGGATCACCAGCCTCATCGCGCAAAGGATGCTTTTATTATCTCAGAGGTGCTTACATTCTATCGAGCAGAAGATGGACGAGATTGATGATAAAAGCGAATCAGAGGATGATGAATCACTGAGTTCGTTTCTAACGGAAAGGCAAAGCAGGGTCTTGCAGATGCGCCTATGCGGCCTCTCTCAGCAGGAAGCAGCAGACCGCCTGGGAACGACACGCTCCAATATCAGCATTCTGGAGAAAAGAGCCCGCCAGAATATAGCCAGAGCTGAGAAGACCCTGCAGGAATGGATGATGCTGCGCGCTCCCATTTCTCTAAAGGCGGCAGCAGGGACAGATGTATTCGATCTGCCTGGGATGATCTTTGCCGCAGCAGACGAGAAAGGAATAAAGCTGCCCATAACCTCGCTTGATATTATCGAGCAGCTTCAGCGCAGGTCTCCCCGTCCCTTCAAGAAAAGAACCCTGAAGATAAATGCACATATTTACGTAACTGAAGAGGGAGAGGTTCTGGTAGAAGATGCAAAAGCATGATGGCAGGATGGGAAAAGGCAGAAAAGGGCCGAAACCCCCTCTGCTTGTTATCCTGCAATCCTCTGCACATCTTCTTCAGGCGGCCCCGAATTGATCATCTCTCCAGGGAGGCATTCATATTTCCTTCCAGCTGCTGCAACTGTTGCACCCTCATCAGCGCCACATCCATTGCGTCCTCGAATAATTTTTCATCTATCTCTATGCCGAAGAACTTCCTGAGCTTCTCTGGTGGGGTCATGGTGCTGCCTGCAGATAGATAGGCGGCATAATTGTAATTGAACTCTTCCGGATCTTCTTTGTACATCTTGAATAGAGATAGAGTGATGGCTTTGGAGAGGGCATAGCTGAAGGTGTAGTAGTTATTGGTAAAGTAGATGTGGCTGATATAGGTCCACTGGGCGTTATCCTCTGCATAGTAGTCAACCATGGCTGTTCTGTATTGCCGGGATAAATTGGTCCAGAGCTGATTGAACTCTTTGCCGCTCACATTTCCCTTCTGGAGGCAGAGCTTGTGAGCGGCATTCTCGAACTCTGTGATCATGGGCTGGAAGGTGAAGTAGTTGATGTAATCGTTGATGCTGTCCGCCAGAACGGCCCGAGCGGTATCATGGTCATAGTTGGCCAGGGCATAGTCCACAAATAGCTCCTCATTAAAGGTGGAGGGTATCTCCATCTCATACTCCGTCCCGGTGCAATACAGGTAGTCCACATTACTGCCCATAAGATAGAAGTTGATGGCATGGCCCATCTCATGGGTTAGAGTCCTCTGGTCGTCTATCAATCCCTTATAGTTCATGAATATCAGGGCGGGACGCTTGAGGGCGCACATATCCTGGCAGTAGCCTCCCGGCCTCTTTCCTCCCTCCGGGTTGGGATAGACATCTATACAGCCGCTGGTGGCAGTCTTGGCAAAGATCTCCCTGAAGGCAGGAGCCATCTCGGCATAAGAGGCGGAGATATTGGCCAGTGTATCCTCATAACTGTATTTCTGGTCAGGACTCTTCAGCAGGGAAAGCTGCAGATCATAGGGTTTTAGCCGGTCCAGATTCATCCTTTTTCTTCTGAATTCATAATAGCCGTCAAAATCTGCTTTTCGATCCTTGAAGACCCGGTTCATGGTCTCTACCTGATCTTGGGTGAGGTAGGCCCCGAACATCTTGGAGTCGTATGAATCGGAATAATTAAGCTCACGGGCCAGCATATCATCCAGCCTTGATTTATTGCAGTAGATCTCTGCCATCCGGTCTGACTCCTGGATGAGATGGTAGAAACGTTTGTCGTAGGCCATCTTTCGATTATTGCGATTGGTGTCTGTGCTCACCAGTTCGGTATAGGTCTCCGAATTGAGGGACAGCTCTCGGCCGTTCTCCAGGGTAATATTCCCGGCAACTGTGACGTTATTTGTGACCAGCTTCTCCGCTTCGGTATCTATCTTCATGAGCTGGTTGGAGATATCGGCGATATAAGCCGCATGCGACTCATCTCTGGGACGGTGATTTGCATAGCGCTGGTAGCTATTTTCCAGGTAGGCTTTATATTTCTCCAGCCCGGGCTCCTCGGAAAAAATCCTATCCCATTCTGAAAGAGAGAGGGACTTTAGTTTTATGTCTGCGAAGGAGATAGCCTTATAGTGATCTGTAGAAAGGTTCTGCAGATCGGAGAGGAATGTTTCATAGGACTTATCATTGACATTGAGGCTGTTTTGGGCCGAGACATAGGCATAGAGTACATTAAGCCTCTTGCTGAAGCTCTTATCCGCCTCTATGTACTCCAGCAGGGCTGGCCCGGTGAGATTCTGGAAACGGGGGCGGAAAGTGGCATTAATCTCCTGAGATAAATCTTGCAG
>NOLC01000068.1 GCA_002256595.1 Methanosaeta sp. NSP1
AGGAGATATTAGTGCCAAGAAAGACCTATTTCTGGATTTGCGCATATTGCTCTGATCTTCTTGCCAAGCCTCTGCTCCAGTCCAGCATCCTTTTTTGTCAACTTCTTAAATTGCTTATGAAAATGACTTGGGAGTATAGGCTTAAATGGCATTGATGATCAGAATAGAAGATTTCAGGGGTTTAACAGGTAGGCAAGTAGCTCATCGGCATCCTTGAAGCCCTTACAGCGGCCCGCTGCAAAATCCTCCAGGCCCTCCCTGATGCCCTCAATGAACTGCTTGCCTGCCTCAGGGTCAACCCTTTCAGGCTTATCGGCAGGTGACATCAAATCTTTAACCATCAGGGGATCTGAGCAAACCAACTGACTATACCTCCATTGGACATATCATAGTTTGTTAACTATTTAATCTTCCCGGCCCGCCGTATCGATCCTCAACTCTTCAGCTTCCAAGTTTCTGGCCTTCTGCAGGGCCTCAGCTTCAGATAGGTCCATCCTGTCCGGCTATCACTTCTCGTGACTCTCGCCACCAGTATATGGTCCCTCATCTACTGATCTGTTATAAATGATTTTAATATATAGAAAAAAAAGTTTTGCGGTTCAGCTCCTTCTTCGCAGGGATACCAGAGCCACGGCCAAGAGCCCGATTGCGGCAATGTCTGCATCAAATCCGGGCGCTGGCTGCGGAGTTTGTGCTCCGGCCTCCTCGGCTCCCTTTTCTGCCTCTCCGGCTTCGTCCGTCATTGAGCTTTCCAGTGGCACGAATCCGTACTCCTCGGCAACTTGTTGTCCATCCGGCCCGGTCATGAAGTCTATAAAAGCCTCTGCACCTGGCGAGGCATCGCCGAAGGTGTAGAAATACAATTTTCGAGCCAGCTCATAGCTTCCGTCCTTGATGGTTCCTGCCGTCGGCGTCACCCCATCCAGGATGATCACGCCCACAGCTCCGTCCTCGGCATAGGAGAATCCCAGATATCCTATGGCATTGTCGCTTCCGGTCAGGGCCGTTCTTATCTCCGCATTGCTGCCGCCCACGGTTCGCACGCCGGGCGTCTCGGCCTTCTTGTCAGCCTCTCGGCCTTCTTGTCAGCCATGATATCCTCATTGAAGGTATCCCTGGTGCCGGAACCCATCTCCCGCGCTACGACCAGGATCTCCTCATCCGGTCCGCCCAGCTCCTTCCAGTTCCTGGTCTCTCCAGAGTAGATCTTCTTGACCTGGTCCTTGGTCAGGGCAGTTACGCCTGCATCATAAATCTCCTTGCTCACGCCGATTATTATGCCGTCATAGCCGATGAGCCTCTCCTGGAATTGGTCCCCGAACTGGCTGATCTCGTCTGCTGTGACCTCACGAGAGGCCATGCAGATCTCCGAGGTGCCCTGGGCAATATTCTTCATGCCCACGCCTGTGCCGCCTCCGGTGACCATCACCTGGTATTGCGACTGCTGGCCGTTGAAGACCTCTGCGCCGCCTTCTGCCAGAGGCAATACCGTTGTCGATCCAGAAACGGCTACAGTCTCCTTGGACAGTGCCGGGGTGCAGCCGGATGCGCCGGCTATCAATGCTATTAAAAGTACGCTAATCAGCTTGCTCAAACAATCCACCGGCTCAGGCAAAGCGGCAATGGTATGAAAAGCTGGTTCCAATAGAATATATTCTGGACTGCATTTATAATGCTGGTATTTAGACTATATAGATTCGATGCCAGGGAATCGATAAGGTGTTCAATCTTGGTGAAAAATCTCTTCCATCATCGCCAGCAGCTCCTCTGCCACCTTGCGGCTCTCCGCTCTGGTTTTCATGCGGGTGCTCATTCGCCGGCATTCCCCTCTGTAGCTGCTTTTCTTGTCCACCACGAAGAGATCCACCTTGCCCAGCAGCGTCCTCACGCCTTCATCTCCGGCGGGAGCACCCAGGGCGGACATGAATTTGGCCGCCGGGCCGCTGGCGGGCTTATCCCCCAGGAGCGGGCTCATGGCAATCACCCTTTTCTCCGCCAGCCGCTCACGAACGCCGGGCAGAGCCAGTATGGGGCCGATGCTGGTCACAGGATTGCTGGGGCCTATGAGCACCGTGTCCTCCCTGTCCAGAAGATCCAGGAAGGCCGGGCTTGGCTCTGCCTGATCCATGCCGGAGAAGGCGATGCCTCTGACCTCCGGCTTTCCCTTGAGGTCCACCCAGAAGTCCTGAAAGTGCATCTGCCCCGCCGGGGTGGAGATCATGGTGGAAACCGCATCGTCGCTCATGGGGACGACCTTCTGCTCGACGCCTAAAGATTTCGCCAGAGCCTGCGTGGCCTGGCTCAGAGTAGCGCCCCGGCGCAGAAGCTCGGACCGGAATATATGCACCGCTCGGTCCTTGTCGCCTATCTGAAGCCTCTCCTGGCAGCCCAGGGCTATTAAAAAGTCATGGGTCCAGGTTCTGTCGCCCTTGATGCCCCACCATCTCTTCTCGTCAATCATATCGGCCAGGGTATAGATTACAGAATCCAGATCCGGGGAGATGTAGTTGCCGGAGACCCATAGGTCTTCTGCTGTGTTGACCACCACCGATAGCTCCTCCGGCAAAAGCAGCTCCTTCAGCCCCAGGAGCAGCTTGGGTGTGCCTGTGCCCCCGCTCAAGACCAGCATCTCGTTTTCAGCGTCCTTAAAATTGGATTATTGAATTATGAAACCTGGATAACGCCTGCACAAAACGCTCCTTAGACATCCACTATGATCATGCCCGTCTTGAGAGCGGCGGCATCCTCCGGGGATAGGGATGTCTTCTCTGCCTTCTCATAGTCGATGGCGCTGTTGCCTAAGGGATCCTCCAGTATCAGGGTCAATGGAAAGCGACCTTCTCTTGCCAGGGCTATATTCTCCAGGATCTCCTCGCCCTTTTCAGTGGCCTCCTGGCTTCCCGCCTCCCGAGCGGAGCGGGTGGCAAATTCCACCACACCCTCGACCCGGTCCAGGACGCCTTCCACATTGGATATGTAGGACTCAGAGGCGAAGCCGGGCTCTATGTCTACGCCCAGTTCCGGTATGCGCAGTGTGCCGCTGGAGGAGCGTATGACCCTGGCATCCAGATCGGCTACATCGCTGACGGGCAGGACATAGCGCACCGGATCCTTCTGGGTCAGGAGAATGGTATCGCTGTGCCGGTAGCCGCATTGGCAGACGCCGGCTATGACCATGACCTCTCCGAAATGGGGGATGTCTGCGCTTTCCCAGCAAAACTGCATCTCTGCCGAGCAGACCGGACAGCAGGCGGTGGTGGTGAGATTCAATCCCTGCTCCCGACCACTTTCTCCCGGTCGATCTTGATTCCGGCGGGCACCAGAATGATGAGGTCGTCGCCGACCCCGGCTATATCCCCTGAGATGTCGTCTATGGCCTTCTTCAGCTCGCCTATGGCCCGATCCAGGGCGGCCTTGTCCCTCTTCAGTCCGGCTATGTCCACCAGGATGATATTTCCGGCATAGATCTCCTGCTTGATCTCGGGCAGAACCTCCTCCCGGCCCAGCTCCGCCACCCTCAATAACATCTTCGGTGAGCGGCTCGACTCATCGAACTGCCCCAGATCCACCTCCGCATAATCCTCTTCTGCGGCCTTTCCTATGAGCTTGAGCCTCTCCAGAATCCCAGCCATACAAACCCCCGCCTCAGGAAATATCTGTTAATTTATTTATGCCTAACATCACTGCATGTCCACCAATTTCAATCCGACCAATCCCATGGCCACAATGAAGAGCAGGACAATCAGGGCAATGCCCGAAGACCTCAGCTCAGCCGGAAGGGCCATCTGCGCTCCCAATATCAGGACTATCATAATGAGCACCAGGCCGGAACTGATGCCGATCTCAAGCCAATTCTTCTTCACAAGGCTACATTGCAATCCGCCTTAGAAGATATACTTTTTCGCCCGCAGGCCGTCACTGCCGGCCAGGGAGGCGACCAGCCTGTGAGTCCTGCTGCCATGCCAGCCCAGTGAGATGAAGCGGGGATAGACCGGCAGCCTTTCTCGGAGAGAATAGCCCTTCAGCTTTTCCCGCAGCTCCTCTTCCCGCGGCCAGGGCCTTTCCGGACTTATGCCGTCACTTGTCACCGGGCTGATGCCTCCCAGGTCCGAGGCCCCGCAAGAGAGCAGAGGAAGGGGATCGACAAGGTTGGGCGGGATTTGTATGGCCACCTCCTGGGGCAGGATGCAGCGGGCGGCCTCTACGGTCTGGCACAGCTCGTCCATGGCAGGATGCAGCCAGCCGGCCGACGGCGTACCTGGCTTGGGATCGAGGGGCTGGATGATGACCTCCTGGATATGGCCAAGCTCATGGTGCAGATGGGCGATTCTCTGCAGCGAATCCAGCCGATCCTGCCGGCTCTCTCCAATGCCGACCAGGATGCCGGTGGTAAATGGAATCCTGAGCCTGCCGGCCAGAGTCATATACTCCTGCCTTAGCTGAGGATCCTTTCCCGGAGAGTGGGCGTGGGCCTCTAACCTGGCAGTGGTCTCCAGCATCAGCCCCATGGAGGCATTATAGGGCTGCATCCGGCGCAGATCGTCCTCATCCAGCAGGCCGGCATTGGTGTGTGGAAGAAGACCATGCTCTAAAGCCAGCTCGGAGAGCTCCACCAAATAGTCCATCAGATCAGAGGCTTTCCCGGCGGATAGGATCTGGGAAAAGCCGGGAACGGTCCAGGGCATCTCTCCCATGGTAAAGAGAGCCTCGCAGCATCCGGCAAGAGCCCCCTCCTCCATCAGCCGCAGGGCCTGGGACCTTGAAATCAGACGGGCATCTTCGAGGTCTTTGCGAAAAGAGCAATAGCCGCAGCGATTGCGGCAGAGATCTGTTACGGGAATAAAAATGTTTTTGGAGTAGGTTACAGTCTTCATCGGGCCCTTATTCTAACGGCGAAACTCCACCAGCTTGAGCACATTTCCCCGCGGGCATTCCTCAGGGGCCTCGCCCACTATCTCCACGATGGTGCATCTCTCTCCATCCTTCAGGCCGACAGGGTGGCACATGTCGTACATGCTGCATGAGGCATCATCGCATCTCATGGACTCGTATACGATCTTTGATCCCGGAAATGCCTTTCTGGCGTCGAAGGCGGCGATGATGGGGCTCTCGGCCACCTCCACCGCCCGCACCCCTGCCTCGTGGATGGGACAGTCGTGAACCAGTTCGCCCCGCGTTCCCAGGACACGGTAGCGCCTCCTTGGCTCCAGGTTGATGCAGGTGTTTCGAAGCTTGCAGCCCTCGCACTCCGGGGTGGGGCCGACAAAAGTGAACTCCATGCCGATGCTGGCCAGCTTGGTTCCAATCAGCGTAATTTGGGTAGATGCCTCAGACATATCTTTTATCTCCTTTTTTTGTATAATTATATTTTCTAATTATAATTTTAGTTATATCCTCTTTTCAGATGATTCCGGTTGCCTCCGCCGCCCTGGAGGCTGCTATCTGGTTAAGCCCTGAGTCCAGGATGGTATAGCGTTCCGGTCGGATCTCATGAGCCCTGACCAGAGCAGATACAACCGTCTCCGGCTCCAGGCCGAGCTGCGAGGCGGAGGTGGGCGCTCCCACAGTCTCCAGGGCACTCCTGATCATCCTCCAGTCTCCTCCGTGCAGATACATCATGATTATGCTTCCCAGGCCGCACAGCTCCCCGTGCAGAGCCTTTCCCGGGGCGATCCTGTTCACGGCATGGGCAAACTTGTGCTCCGAGCCGCTGGCGGGGCGAGAGGATCCGGCTATGCTCATGGCCACCCCGCTGGAGATGAGGGCCTTGATCACAATTCTGGCCGACTCCTCCAGGCCGGGCCGGATATCGGCGGCCCGTTCTGCTATCATCCGGGCGGTCATGCCCGAGAGGGCTGAGGCGTACTCGCTGTACTCCTCATTTCGCAGGCGAAATGCCAGTTGCCAGTCCAGGATGGCGGTGAAATTGGAGATGATATCGCCGCATCCTGCCGCCAAAAGCCTCGCCGGGGCCTGGGAAATGATCTTGCTGTCCGCCACTATGGCCAGGGGGGATTGGGCTTTGACCGATGTGGCCTCGCCATTGACGGTCAGGGAGGCCTGGGAGGAGCATATGCCGTCATGGGAGGCGGCGGTGGGGATAGAGAGGTATGGCAGGTCGGCCTTCATGGAAGCCAGCTTGGCGATGTCAATGCTTCTTCCTCCTCCCGCTCCGATGAGAAATCCAGCCCCGCTCTCCCGGGCCGCATTCTCTGCGCGATCAACCTCCTCCAGCCGGGAGGCGCTGCAGATGAGGATCTCCGTCCGGTAGCCCTCCGGCTCCAGCAGATCCTGGATGGCATTGGCCATCACATTCCTGGTATGCGGCCCGGTGATGATCAGGGCCTGCCCTTGCAGGTGCAGGCGGGAGCAGATCTGGGGCAGCTCCTGTAGCACACCGCTGCCTATAGCTACGATGCGGGGAAGTTCCATCCATCTGGATTCGATCAATCTGCTCATCCTCGGGAAAACCGGCATTAATGTAAGGGCCCTTGCGATATAAAATCATATCTTTAGCAGGTCACTATCTCGGATCGCAGGTCGCAGAGTATGCGGTCCCGGATAGAATTGACCTCGGGGCTGGTGCGGCTGCGCGGTCGCTCCAGGTCGATATTGATGATGTCCTTGATCCTTCCCGGACGGGCGGACATGATCACAATGCGGTCGGCGAGGTAAATGGCCTCGTCCACGCTGTGGGTGACGAAGACCACTGTCTTCTTCTCCTCCTGCCATATTCGTAGCAGCTCCGACTGCATGGTGTTCCTGGTCTGGGCGTCCAATGCGCCGAAGGGCTCGTCCATGAGCAATGCCTTGGGGTGGTTGACCAGGGCCCGGGCGATGGCCACCCTCTGCTTCATGCCTCCGGAGAGCTCATGGGGGTAGCGGCTCTCAAAGCGCTCCAGCCCCACCATCTTCAGATACTGCCGGCCCTGGGCCAGCCGCTCGGCCTGCGGCACTCCGCGCAGCTCCAGGCCGAAGACGATGTTGTCTATCACCGTCCGCCAGGGGAAGAGGGAGTACTCCTGGAAGACCATGCCCCTCTCCGGGCCGGGGCCGCCTATGGGCATGCCGTCCAGGTACACCGTGCCGCGGGTGGCCTCCTCCAGGCCGGCGATGATGCGCAAGAGTGTGGTCTTGCCGCAGCCGGAGGGGCCTATGAAGCAGATGAATTCGTTCTCATCGATATCCAGATCGATGTCCTGCAGGGCTACCATCTCCTTTCCCTCGGCCAGGAATTTCTTGGATACGCCCCGGATAGCCAGAAGTGACATTGGAGGGGAAGTATCGAGGCGGGCGGGTATAGATCTTTCTGTTAAAGAAACGACTATGTGACGGCTTGAAATTATTTAGCTCAATCCGAGTTAAATAGGGTTAAGTTTATTCATGCAGCTCCAAAGCCCACAATCCAAAAAAGGCACCCCCGGATAAGGATTCGCTTCAGGCCGGGGCGGTGAATGCGGGAGTGATAGAGATGGACAGAGCCTTCCGGGCGGTGCCGGGGATGGAGTG
>NOLC01000014.1 GCA_002256595.1 Methanosaeta sp. NSP1
ATAGCGCCTCCCGATGGAGCCGGAGGTGTCATGGTCCACCCTCATTCCCCTTGCCCGCAGCTCCTGCACGATGGCTTTTGCCGGCCCCGCCAGCTCCTCCCGGTCCATGAGCGGCAGCACCGCCACCTCTATGGGGGCCACGGTCGACTTGAGCCGCAGCACGGCCCTGGCCTCACCATCCACCGCATCCTCGTAATAAGAGTGGTCCAAAACGGAGTAGATGATCCGGTCTATGCCGAAGGAGGGCTCAATTACATGGGGCACAATCTCCTCTCCACGTATCTCCTCCTCCACAGTCTCGAAGGAGACCAATGAGGGCTCGATCTCAATGGCCTCGCCGTCTATGGTCAGGCGGATGCTCTCTCCTTTTCCCGCTGCCAGCTCCTCTGCCGAGAGGGCCTTGAGCGCCTCGCCCACCGCCTTGGCCTTGGCCTTGAACCTGGGGCCCAGAGCCTTGAAGTCGGGCTTTACCACCAGCCTCTCCCGCTTCGCCGGCTGATCGTAGTGCACAAAGACGCTGAGGTTGACCTTGCTCACTGCCGCATGGGCCTTCAGATCATAGTCCGTCCGGTCCGCCACTCCTACAATCTCAATCCAGCCCAGCCGGTCCAAAAAGACCTCCGCATCCCAGCAGTCTGCCGCGTAGTGGGCCATCTCATCTGCCTTGTGCTGCCGGAAGCGCATCTTGTCCGGGGCCACGCCCACGGCCAGAAGGAACTGATAGGTGCGGGCCACATAGTAGGCCAGAGCCTGGTGGGCCACAATGCCCCTTTCGACTGCCTGGCCGAAAGTCATCTCCTCCTCCTCGCCCCTCTCCTGGGCCTCCTGTGAGTAGAACTTCATCTTGATCTCCGCCACCTCGGAGAAGCGGGGATGGCTCTTGTCTCGCGGATCTATGAAGATCTCCGCCTCGGCCTGGGTGAACTCCCGGAGGCGGATCACACCCTGGCGGGGGGAGATCTCATTTCGGAAGGATTTTCCTATCTGCACTGCAGCAAAGGGCAGAGAGTCGCGGAAGTAGCGCAGCAGCCTGGGGAAATTGACGAACATGCCCTGGGCCGTCTCCGGGCGCAAATAACCAGTCATCTTGTTTCCCGGCCCGATCATGGTCTTGAACATGAGATTGAACTCATAAACCTGGGATAGCTCTCCCCCGCACTCCGGACAGCCTATCTCATTGTCCTGGATGCACTTGTAGATCGCCTCATTGCTCAAGGCATCTGGCACCTCCACTATATGCTTGATCAGGTGGTCCGCCCGGTAGATCTCCTTGCACTCCTTGCAGCTAGTTAGCGGATCGGAAAAGCCGCTTAAGTGCCCGGAGGCCTGATAGATGCCCTCCACACCTATGGTGGGAGCCTCGATCTCCGCGAATCCCTCCGAGATGACAAAATACTGCCTCCAGATGTCCTCAATGCGCCTTTTCATGGGCGCGCCCAGTGGGCCGTAATCATAAAAGCCTGCAGCTCCGCCGTAAAGCTCAAAGGCGGGCCAGAGAAATCCCCGCCTCCTGGCAAGCTCATTAACCTTCTCGTTCTTGTCCATGCCAATCCTCGTTATGAATTTAGAGCACCGGGGGTGATTTAATCTTTGTTATGAGGCATCAGCCATCTGGCGGAGTTGGATGGGCACAATTATGGACTGTTCGTTTTAAATAAGTCTGACCGAAAGAGGTAAATACCATAAACATTAATTATAGTTTTTATAACCCATCTTAGCCAAGGGGGTCTCAGGTCCATTTCCTCCTTCCTGACCCCCTACACCTCTTCTAATAAAAGTTTGTTTCTGCCGGGCCAGGCTTTCCCGAATAAATTTTGCCCAAGGATGAGTGTAAAACGATATTATAAGTCTGTACCGATCAGCAGCGAGCAGCTCCTCTCCATCATTCATGATGACGATCTCTTGACGGTCCGATTGGGCACCAGAAGCTCATGCTTATCATTTCCGATTATCGCAATCGTCTATATCTAGGATAGGCCGGTGGAAGGTGTCTGGCGGTCCGAGGCAATTATTGTTTTCTTCCCTCCTTTACCCGGATCGCCTCCCCTCATTTTCCGTGAACTGGTCAGATGCACCTATTGCCATTCTGCTTATCCCTGCCTATTTCGGCAGGTGCTCTTCCAGGAAACAAGCCATTTCCTTCCCATCTGAAAGAAGAGCTGGCAACCGAAAAATGAGTAAGAAAATGGAAAAAAAATGTCGTCCCTTGGTCTATCCTCCTCCGCAGCAGCCGCCACCGCTGGAGGTGGAAGCTGTAGTTCCCCTTGATCCGGTGATTGGATACATGATATTGGTATATCCGGTCAGGCTGCCATTGGCCCTATCTTTGGCATAAGCTGAAAGATCCATGATCCCTTTATCGGAAGGCTGGGCAGCATCAACAGTCTTTGCGTTTCCCAGGGGGACGTGCTGTTGTTGGCTGCCGCTCCCAAAATGGTAGCCTCCGGCGCTCTTGCCGCTTGATTGGACCAATGAGAAGATGCCTGCATGCTCAGGTCACCCATGTAGACTATGGTTCCGTCCGAAGAGAACTGGGCGCAGGCAATGCCGGCCAGGGCCAGAAAGACGATTGTCAGGGCCATGGCCTCGTATCTTATTGAATTCATGATCATCAAATCCTTCTTTTAGTTTATAAATTTGGAGGATGGCATCAGGATGGCCTCAGGTTTTTCAGTTCTGCTAAGGCCCGGCTGGCGCTCTCCCGCCTCTGTTCCAGCCGCTCCTCTGCCAGGGCTATAATCTTCAATCTCTTTTTTATCATCCTCTCTGTCTCCTCAGGGGCCGGCCCTCCTGTGTTGGACCGCAAGGCCACATTGCTTTTGGTATCAAGAGCTCTCTTTAGATCAGACGGGGCAAAGCCTCTCTCGCTGACCTTGTAGCCCGCCATCTCCAGGGCCATGCGGTCCAGATCAGCCAGATCTGGCCTGCCGCCTGTGGCTG
>NOLC01000001.1 GCA_002256595.1 Methanosaeta sp. NSP1
GCAAACTTCGTCCAGGTTGACGGCATAGGCGCAGATTACATTCATGACAGCCTCGAATTGGGAATGGCAGCTTTTTTGCCAGGGATTCTGTTATTAGCTCTGCCTCTTATTTATGTAATCGCAGAAATCAAACTGCGCGCGGCCACCCCACCCTAAAGGGATGGGGTATGCTTCGGGCCGCGCGCTTCGGTTAGACGGAATCCAGAAACAATCACATCATAGGTTCATTTGATCTAGCGACCAGAATAATTGTGAATCTGCATCAGATTGCCAGAAAACCAGGCTAATCAAACCTTAAGAAAACATGAAAACTGGGTGAGGGTTCACTTCATCCACAGCCTAAAGGATGGGGAATTCGTGACCCTCCGCAATCCCTAATTATTAATTTAAAGACACTTATATCTTAAATCTATAGGATGCGCCGCTCAAGAAAGTGCCTGTCTCGGGATAGCTCTTTCCGTTCTTCATCAGCACTATGGTATGCCACATGTCTCCAGGTACCCTGAAGCTGTAGACACCATCGAGAATATCTGATCCTGTACCCTCAGTTCCTATGTACTTCCCATCCAGGTAGACATCATAGCCTCTAAGCCAGCTTGACATCATGGTAACTGAAGCAGTCTCTATGTATGGCGGCTTTTCCGTGGGTGCAGATCCTGCATATGGCCCGAGATCTGTCCACTGCCCGGAGCTTCTGCCGTAGACGTATATGTAAATATAATTGCTCCAGCCCCGAGAGTAGAACTGCAGAATATGCCAGCCAGGAATGTCTCCGTTAAACCATCTCTTTTGCCAGCCTATTGAGGCATATCCCAGGTAATTGGTGCTTAGCCTACCGCTTGGATACCACTCGTAAATCCATATTGGGTCAATGCTGAATGTCTGCAACCAAATCGGCAGCCAGCCGTAAAGTCGGCAGCCAGCAACCGTCTGGGGGACATTTGATATGTAAAGCTTGTTTGTCGATGCAGTGCCTTGAGGAAAGACAATCTTGGACTGAGTTGGATAGTCTTTTGCGGGATAATTGCCGGTGTCAAACTTGGTTGCTTGGAACTCGCCTGAAAACTGATTTGATAAAGCCGCATCTGCGATCTGAGCCGAGTCGGCGGGAATCAGGAGCCTGCTGGTTTCTGTGGAAGGAGGTGTTTGGTAAGAAGCAGTCTCCTCTTCGGGTATAGAAAGGCCCAGTTCTTGCACGCTGGATGGTGCAGTCGGAACTGGTGCTCCTTCGGGTAATGAAAATGCATCAGATTGGCCAGGGTCATACGCGTATGGACTATCCTGGTAAGTCGGATCAAAGTTCTGCAGGCCCTGGGCAGATATTGCTGTAAGCAGGAAAAAAAAGCATACCAAAGCCACAGGCCTAATTCTTTTTTCTTGCATAAATTTCAATTATTACACTCCCCTTAATCCTGCTGGCGAACCGGCAAGATAGATCTAGAATCTAGGTTATTGATATTGATATAAAAAACTCTGCTTTGTATGAACCACATATAGGAAATGCCAGCCGGTTAAGGATGCTCTGCAGGAAATGCTTCCGCTCCTCCAGGATTTGGGCTAATTGCCATAAAGACTTATAACAGTTTTATACCCATAAGCACTAAAATGCCGCGGGATAACAGAAAACAATTGGCATAAAGCCTTCGATGGGGCCACGGCGATTTGAACGCCGGTCACAGGACCCCCAGTCCTGTAGGATACCAGGCTACCCTTAAATGTGCTTTCTGATAGCGATTGGCTTTCTTAACGTTACAAGATTGTGTCCTTTCCAGCAGGAGAGAGGATAGGGCTTGCAGCGAGTAACTATAGATTGGAGTATGGGCATAACCACCGACTTTGAACCGTCTTTAAAGAGATTCCGGCGATACCTTGAAGATCGCGGGATAAGGGACGCTACAATAACAACTTATCTCGGAAACGTCCACCGATACCTCAGATTTGCGGAGACGGTTCATCCTTCTACTGATGACCTAGAACAGTTTCGCGATCATTTGGCCGAGAAGAAAGCTAGCAGATCTACAAAGAACCAGTATAACTATTCCATCAGGGCATATCATTCTATGCTTGGTGAAACTATTGAGGTGAAGCGCCTTGAGCCAAATAATGAGATTCCTTACTACTTCGAAAGAGAGGATATAATAAAAATATTTTCTGTGATATCCAATATTAAGCATCTAGCTATGCTGCAGACAGCCTTTTTTGCTGCCCTTCGCGCATCAGAGCTGTGCAATCTAGATGTTTCAGATATCGATCTTAAGAACCTGACTGTTCGCGTCCGTGGTGGCAAGCGCGGCAAAGACGGTATATGCCTAATAAATGATGACTGTGCAGCTATACTTCGCCGCTATCTTGACGTACGTCCATCATTCGCGATCAATGGTCTCGAGCCTTTCTTTTANNGACGGACAACGCTGGCAGAGGACAGAGGTTCACCGTTTATTCACCCACTATAAGGCAAAAGCAGGCATACAAAAGATAGGTGGGATACATGTTTTCTCAAGACATAGCCCGGCTACATTGTTGCTTTCCAATGGTTGCGATATTTCCGTAGTCCAAAAAATATTAAGGCATACCGATATAAGGACAACTTTGCGCTATACGCACATCGCAGATAAAGTGAAACGAGAATATTATGAAAGATGCATTGACCTTCATTGACCTTTTGTCAGCCATTAAAATGCATATCGTATTTCGTCCTAAAAATCCTCTTATACTTTTAATCATTAATTAGAATGAACTTAGGCGAATACCTCGGAGGGACGACATAAGAGAATACTGCTTTACTTGCAAATTCATCCTGCTAATAGCTATTTTTATGGCTTTGCTGCAGGTTGTAGAAGGGGTTGAAGCTTCAAACCAGATCGCTTCTTCGGCAATGGATCTGACCTACATGACTGAACAATTTCCGCCATATAACTTCAAAGAGGATGGCGAACTGCAAGGTTTTTCTATAGATTTGCTGGAAGCTATGTGGCGGATAATGGGCGTAGATCTCAACAGGAGCATCATCGAGGTTTTGCCTTGGAGTGAAGGCTATGAGAGGACATTAAATAAAGAAAATACAGTTCTCTTCTCCACTGCGAGGTTGCCGCAAAGAGAGCAGCTCTTTAAATGGGCTGGGCCAATTGGACCTTTTAATAATGTGTTAATAATGCGAAGTGATAGGAACCTCAGTATTGTATCCCCAGGGGATCTGTTAAGATACAGGATAGGAGCCATAAAGGATGACAGTGCTGTTCAAATGCTTCGAGATATGGGCGTGAGAGAGGGAACTTTAGTGCTTGAATCTACGGCGAGGCCTATTATCGAGATGCTGCAAAATGGGAGCATTGATGCCTGGGCATATGGCGATACGGCAGGATTTTGGCTGATCCAAGAGTCGGGTGCAAATGTGAGTGATTTCGAGGTAGCCTATGTATTAGGTCAGGCTGATTATTACTATGCTTTCAACAAAGCGACGCCTGATTCTCTTGTGCAGTCCTTCCAGGAAGCAATAGATTACCTCAAGAACAATACGGACAGCGATAGGGTATCCGATTATGCAAAGATTATATCCAATACTTACTGATTTTTTCAGTTGCAAGGGAAAAGTCATAGAGTTATGTGGACTCACTCCGTGATCCTTCCGAGGCCTGTCAAAGCATATCTTTATTGATGAAGAGCTGAGATAGGATGTGGACGAAAAAAATGAAGCTAGATCGCAGCGAACCATTGCCCATCCAACGTACTCCCTGCGACTGCGAGGAGAACGGTCAGTGCAAACTGATAGGCGGGCGCTGCACCATCGATGCCCAGAGGAATCCCTGCCAGCTTTGGAGGCCAAGAGAGGCAGGAGCAAGATGATGAAATTTGTACCGGGGCTTATGATGGGTTAACTGATAGACATAATTATTGGCTTAAACATCGCTAAGGTGGACTCATGATGGATGGCTCGAAAGATTCCGACTCATCAAATTTAGACTCATTGAAAACCTACCGGGAAAAGAGGAACTTTGGGATTACAACAGAGCCCCAGCCGTCGGGCAAGACGACCGGCTCCATCGGCCAGATCTTCGTTGTGCAAAAGCATAGCTCTCGAAGCCTCCACTATGATCTGCGTTTGGAGGTAGAAGGCGTCCTCAAGTCCTTTGCTGTTCCTAAGGGACCGTCCATGAATCCCAGGGACAAGCGCCTGGCGATTGAAACCGAAGACCATCCTCTGGAATATGCCACATTCCAGGGCACAATTCCAGAAGGGCAGTATGGTGCCGGCATAGTGATGATATGGGACAGCGGTAGCTACCAGAACATGTCAAAGAAAGACGGGAAGGATATCCCTATATCCCAGGCCCTGGAAAACGGCCACGCTGCGTTCTGGCTGGAAGGCAAAAAGCTTTCGGGTGGCTTTGCCCTCACTCGTACAAAGCGAGGATGGATCCTGGTCAAGATGAGAGACGAAATGGCAGATTCTTCGCGGGATATTCTTAAGGAGAGTCCAGGACCAGTGCTCTAAGTACTGCCTGTAAACTCCCTCATTTTGCGGTAGTTATCAGAAAATTGGATGTTGAGCAGAAGTCTATA
>NOLC01000086.1 GCA_002256595.1 Methanosaeta sp. NSP1
CATGATCTCCGCCGAGAAAATCGACTTCGAGGCGGTTTCCTACGAGACGGACCGGATGAAATTCGTGGGACGCGGAAGAACTCTCGCAGATCCTGAGGCTATGACGGCGTCATCTGCGCTCTCAGACAGCGATGGATCAGTCCTCGATCCCATCGTAGCCATAAGGTGCACTGTCACCATCAATCCTGGAGAGACTTCACGGGTGAACTTCATCACCGGCATTGCAGAGACGCGGGAGGCTGCCCTGGAGCTGATCGATAAATACCACGATGTGCGTATGGCAGAACGAGTCACCAACCTGGCCTGGACTCATAACCAGATGATCATGCAGCAGCTCAACATCACCGAGTCTGATATCCAGCTTTTTGAGCACCTTGCCGGCGCCATAGTCTACCCCAGCCCAACCTGGCGTGCCAGCCCCAGCGTTCTTATGAGCAATCACAGTGGCCAGTCAGGCCTATGGCCTTACAGCATCTCGGGCGACCTTCCCATTGTACTGCTGAGAATCGGGGATCGATCTTACATCGAGCTGGTGCGCCAGCTCTTGAGGGCCCATGCCTACTGGCGCATGATGCGATTGGCAGTAGATCTGGTGATCTGGAACGAAGACAGCTCCGGATACAGGCAGCATCTTCAGGACGATATTATGGGCCTGATTTCCTCTTGCACAGATGCCAGTGCTCTGGACCGGTCTGGCGGCGTCTTTGTTTTGCGCACGGACCAGATCTCAGACGAGGCCAAGATCCTACTGCAGGCCGTGGCCAAAGCCATCTTTACAGATGACCAGGGAACTTTTGAGGATCAACTGGAACGCAAGAGCAGGCTATTTGGAGCCGTTCCTCTTTTAAAGCCGCAAAAGGCTGTCCGGGTCGAGGAGCATGGGGCGGTTATGTCTGCCCGCCGGGATCTGATCTTCTTCAACGGCCTGGGCGGTTTCACCCAGGACGGGCGGGAGTACGCAATTGGTATGGCTCCTGGACAAGCGACACCCGCTCCGTGGTCGAATGTGATATCCAATCCCAATTTCGGGACGGTAATCTCTGAGAGCGGCGGAGCATATACTTGGGGCGAGAACTCCCAGCAGTTCCGCCTCACACCGTGGCATAACGATCCGGTGAGCGATACCAGTGGCGAGGCTTTTTACATTCGGGATGAGAAGAGCGGAGCATTCTGGTCCCCTGCCGCGCTGCCGGCCAGAGGCAGGGCGCCATACAACTGCCGGCACGGATTCGGCTACAGCGTATTCGAGCATAAAGAGAACGGAATTGCATCCGAGCTGTGGGTATATGTGGCAGCAGACGCTCCCATCAAGTTTAGCGTGCTCAAGGTCCGCAATGAATCAGGCTCATCCCGCAGGCTATCTGTGACCGGCTATATCGAGCCTGTGCTGGGGGATATGCGTTCCAAGACGGGGATGCATATCATCACCGAGATCGATCCCAAAACCAGGGCTCTCTTTGCCAGAAATCCGTACAACACAAATTTTACTGGAAGGATAGTCTTCCTGGATGTAAACCAGGAAGTGGGCAGCTTCTCTGGAGACAGGACTGAGTTCCTGGGCCGAAATGGCCGGATGGCTCGTCCTGCTGCCATGATGCGAGAGCGGCTCTCCAACCGGGCTGGCGCTGCCATGGACCCTTGTTTGGCCATGCAGGTCAAGATCGATCTTGCAGATGGTGAGGAGCGCGAGATAGTCTTCACGCTGGGCGTTGGACGGGACATGAAGGACGCTCGCAGCTTAATTTTGCGTTTCCGCGGGTCAGGTCCGGCCCAAAGTGCTCTTGAGGCGGTGTGCAGCTATTGGAGCCGCACCCTTGGCGCGGTTCAGGTGGAGACACCGGATAAGGCTATCAATGTGCTCGCTAACGGCTGGCTACTCTACCAGACTTTAGCCTGCCGCATATGGGCGCGCAGCGGATACCACCAATCAAGCGGAGCATTCGGTTTCCGCGACCAACTGCAAGACGTGATGGCGCTGATATTCACCGAGCCGCAATTGGTTAGGGAGCATCTTCTGCGATGTGCCGCCCATCAGTTCCGGGAGGGAGACGTTTTGCACTGGTGGCATCCCCCCTCTGGACACGGTGTCCGGACCCATAGCTCCGATGATTACCTCTGGCTGCCGCTGGCAACTCACCGATATGTCACAGCCACGGGAGACAACGGCGTGCTTGACGAGCGCATCCCATTCATCGAGGGCAGGCCCCTGAAAGCCGAAGATGATGCCTATTATGACCTTCCTACCCTATCAGATGAGTCCGGCACCCTTTACGAGCACTGTGTCAGAGCCATCAGGAATGGTCTGCGGTTTGGCCAGCACGGCCTGCCTCTCATGGGCACCGGAGACTGGAACGACGGCATGAACCGGGTGGGCTATCTGGGCCGAGGCGAGAGCATCTGGCTGGGCTTCTTCCTCTATCATGTGCTCATTAAGTTCTCCGAGATTGCCCTTCTGCGAGGCGACGAGGCCTTTGCAGATCAATGCAGGAGCGAGGCTGCCCATCTGGCCAGCAAGATCAGAGAGTTCGGGTGGGATGGCCAATGGTACCTGCGCGCCTACTTCGATGATGGAGAGGCCCTCGGGTCTGCGGCCAATGCCGAGTGCCAGATCGATTCCATCTCCCAGTGCTGGTCGGTTCTATCTGGCGCAGGAGATGCAGATAGATCCAAGACGGCCATGGAGGAAGTGAATCGCCTTCTGGTCAACAGAAGTGCATCGCTGATACAGCTCCTGAATCCGCCCTTCGATAAGTCCGACTCTGATCCTGGCTATATCAAAGGCTATATCCCCGGCGTGAGAGAGAATGGAGGGCAGTACACCCATGCAGCTATATGGGTGATTATGGCTTTTGCTGCCTTAGGTGACGGCGCCAGGGCCTGGGAGCTATTGTCAATTATCAATCCTCTGAAGCATAGCTCAACCCCGGAGGAGGTTGCGGTCTACCGGGCAGAGCCATACGTCGTTGCCGCAGATGTCTATGCCCTTCCGCCGCATACCGGACGCGGCGGATGGACCTGGTATACCGGAGCAGCCGGCTGGATGTACCGCCTCATAGTAGAATCGCTGCTTGGACTGAGACAGGATGGTGACAAGCTACGCTTTTCCCCCTGTCTTCCTGCAGACTGGAAGTCGTTTTGCCTGCATTACCGCTACCGAGAGACATTATACAATATCACGGTCGCGCGGGCGGGGCCGGGGTGCGATGTGGCTAGCGTAAAGGTTGACGGCCTGCTGCAGAGCGACGGGTGGGTTCACCTGGTCGATGATCTGGAAGAGCATTTGGTGGAGATAAACATAGCTTGAGGGCAAAAGGAGATTGGAGATTTGATTAAATCGATAATGTATAGGATCAGAAAGTCCGGCAAAGTATTCGTATTAGGAATTGCCGGGGACAGCGGTTCGGGGAAGACGACCCTCTCCAGCGGCATAAAGAGGATACTGGGCGAGGAGATGGTCTGCTCCTTCTCCATGGATGATTATCACACCTTGAACCGAAGGCAGAGAAAGGAGCTTGAAATCACGCCCTTGCATCCGCTGGCCACTGACCTGAATCTGCTGGCGGAGCACCTGGAGGCCTTGCGGCGCGGAGAGACGGTTGATAAGCCGGTCTACGATCACAGCGTGGGGACTAGTTCAGGCACGGTGCCCTTCGGCCCGGCTCCAGTGATCATCGTGGAGGGACTGCATCCCTTTTTCACAGAGCAGCTGCGCAGCCTCATTGATTTAAAGATCTTTGTGGATCCCTCGCGATCGGTGAAAAGACTCTGGAAGGTGCGCCGTGATGTGGGCGATCGGGGCTATCGGCCGGAGCAGGTTATGGCTGAGATATTGCAGCGCGAGCCGGATTACAAGCTCTATGTAGACATACAGAAGATCTATGCCGAGATCGTGGTCAAGATTCGGGATACACGATTTCATCCCTCTCTTCTCGATGCTGGACCCAAGCCCGACTGGTACTCGGTGCGGCTAATTCAGCAGATGCTGGATCAGCCGGTATCCAAGGTCGATCTGGCCATAGATTTGAGCAAGATTATGAGAAGCTCGGAGCATGATTTCTCCATCGAGTTTCAGCGAGATGATTACTACGGGAAAAAGGTTGGTATAATGACTGTAGATGGCGAGATTCATCAGTCCATGATTGCCGATCTGGAAAAGAAGCTGGGCGACTCGCTGGGAACCAATGCCGTCATCAGCGATAGGCGTGAGCAGTACGTAAATGCCATTGGCCTGGCCCAGTTGATCTTGACCTGGAGCTGCATCGAGAAGCTGGAGCGCCTCCTCGGCAAGGGCCGGACCAAATCCTGAATCCTTTATCCTCGCCAGTTTAGCTCCATGGCGGATCAGGCCCTCTTCTTCATCTCCCTCTCGATCTCCTGGCCGGCCTCGGTCAGGCACCAGATTTCGTCATTGACGAAGGCCAGGCCACGCTCGGCCAGCTCGGCCAGGATCTTCTTGACGGCGGGAGCCGGGATGTGCTCGAACTTGGCCACCTTCTCTGCTGACAGCTTGCCTTTGGAGCCCAGCACCTGTACCACCCTCTCACGATGCTTGTTGCCCATGACAAACCCCATGTTTCCAGCTAAATCTTCTGCCATAATCATTGCCTCTTTCTGCGTTAGATTTATTAGCTGTTCACCTCAATGTTAAAAGTGGCGGGCAGTCCGGGTGGTTAGGCGTCACCTGTAACCCGATATCGTCTTAAGCGGGGGGCGAAGCTGGCGGAAGACTTGGGGCGCTGTGTGCTCAGTCCAGGTGTCAACCATGATTCTCCGTCCTGTAGGGATTGCACCGGCCCACGGGCCTTCCTGAAGGAAGGTCTGTGTGCCATAATTGCGGGAACCGGTTCAGGCCCGGAAGGGAGCAGACCCACCGCGGGTAACAGTCGCTTGCAGGTTTAAGGGGAGGAGAAGGCATCGGGATTAACTGGCATGCAAGCTCCTTGGCAACCGCCGGCGGGCCCGCCATTTAGCTCTTTTCAGGGCGCTATGTGGTCTATCGCTGCTCTTTTGATTTATGAGGACTAAAAAATCCTACTTTCTCTCCCCGCCCCGGAGCATTATAGGGCTAAAGAGGAACTCTTAAGCTGCAAAATCAAGAACTGATGGGGCTGCCGGCTGGGCCAGTCTTCAAGCCCCATCTCTCCGGCCTTTGCCTGTCCCCCTTTTGACAGCCATTCGTGGATAGGCGGAGGGATGAGTCAGGCCATACGTAATTCTTTAGATGGAATAGAAGGAGGGAGGCAAAAGTCAGTGAGATAGGAGGGAAAGATGGTCTTCGACCTTTGCCAACACTATATACGGCAATTGCCGAGATAAATAGGTTTCGCTTTAAGAGGAACATGCCTGGGTATATGGTCCTGTCTCCAGAACCCTTCAAAAGCAGATATTATACGCGGCTTTGGGGAAATCGGCGCTTTAAGGCGGCGCGTGAAGCTGACCGGGAATGAATTCCTATGGCTCGATTGGCCCTCACAATGCCAGACCACATTTTCTTCGTGGTGCATGTAGGAGAGGACCAAAGCCTGACAGGGAAAATGCGAGCATGGCAGTCAGGTTCAGCAAGCGCTATAAAAAGATTGATTTCATATGCAAGACAGGCATCTACTGCCAATTTTCCCAAGAGCTTCTCTCCATCCAGCCGTAATCGTGCCAGTTGCCGTAGTATGGATTCTTGATCGCCCAAAGGCGTTCCTTGGTTTCCTGCACTTGCCAGTGAACCGAATTGGGATTCATATACTTATTTGCCCAAAGGCGCTCTTTTGTGGCTGCCACCGCCATCTTTGCAGGAACATATGGGTAGCTCCAATACGGCGAAAGATAAGACCCTGGGCGGAAGTGATCAAAATAGCCAACCCCGTATCTCTGATCCTGCGGGACTGAGTACGAGAAGTCATGGTGAGCCGTTCCAATGGCGACAAAGCCAAAACAGAGAACAAAGGCAGTGAATGCAAGATAATATTTCATGTGATATCCCCGGGATAGGATTTTGTTGAGCAATTAAATAGTTTCCCATGGCACCGTCGCGATCACAAAATAGGTTGAAGTTATGTGCCTTATTCTATCAAATCCAGAAGATATCGAAATACATCGGGCGCTTATCCCTTATACTCCCCGCCCACAAGCTCCCGGATGCGCTCTGCGATCTTGGGCCCCACCAGGGCTACACCTTTCAGCTCCTCCTCAGAGGCTATCATCACCCTCTCTATGGATCCGAAGTGCCGCAGCAGGTTCCGAGCCACCCTCGGACCAACGCTGGGTATGGCGGAGATGAGATACTCCTGCTGCTCCTTTAGCGTCCTGGCCGTCTTGTGGCCGTGCGCCTTGGGCTCACGGCCTTCCTTCTTTTCCCGCCGCACCAGCAGGGCGATGATCCTGGCGGTTTCATCCTGGTTCTCGGCCGGGATTATAGGAACCCCATAGTCCACAGCCACCGAGGCCATGGCTCCCTGGCTCATCTGAGTGCCGTAGAAGTCCCTACCCTCTAAAATCAAGATTGGCCGGTCGTAGGTCCTGGCCAGGTCAGCCATCTGCCGGAAGAGGTTCCTCTGGGGGTCAATGATGGAGGCCACGAAATCCTGAGCTGTCTTGCGCTCCACCGCCACCCGCTCGCTGATGACATAGTCGCCTACCTCCAGATTACGAAGCGTCACCTCCAGGCCCATGCTCTCCAGCAGCTTGGCCATATCCCTCTCTCTATAGTCCACAAATACAGATCCAGGACTTTCAGAGGAAGATTCTGCAGCCGTGCCGCCTGCCTCTCCCTTAATATGCTCTTCCCGGCCAGCCTCTCTCTCTTCCGCCTCTTTCCTCTGCCCTTCCGCCCAGTCCCCGATCTGCTCTCCCCTCTTCCTGCCTGCATGGCTGGGGGCATCCGCCTCGGATAAGGCAGCCTCCTCCTCTATCTGAGTTCGGCAAGGGCGGCCCTCCTCTGGCCTGGGCAGAACATCCCCGCTCATGTCCCTGATCTGCCGGTTCATGGTCTTCTCTTTGCGCTCAGATATCCAGTAATAGGCCTCATCGCGGGTGCCTTTGGCCATCAGCACCATCACCCGGCCCGCCCTGGCCCGGCCGGTCCTGCCCTTGCGCTGGATGCTGCGGATCTCGGAGGGGACAGGCTCATAGAATAAAACCAGGTCCGTGGCCGGGATATCTATCCCCTCCTCGCCCACCGATGTGGCTATGAGAACATTGAACTCGCCAGCCCGAAACTTCTGCAGTATCTCGGCCTGCTTTTTCTGGCTCAACCCCTCATCACGATCCCGGCTGGCCTGGCCCACAAAGCGCACCGCCCGGATGGCCGATTCGCCCCTCAGAAATTGGAGGAGGGATGTGGCCGTATCCCTGTAGTTGGTGAAGACCATGATCCTCGAATCCGGATTGGCCTCGATCTGCTCCAGAATTATCCTTCTGGCTGCGGCAGGCTTGGGATGCTCTACCTTGAGATCGGCCAGGGCCACCATAACCTGCCGAAACCTGGGGTCCTGCATTATCCGGCGCGATGCCTTGGAGCCGCTTCGGGAGAGCGACTCACCCTCCAGCCTCTGAAAATACCTGGCCAATGCATCCGGCCCCTGCGTCTCGGCCAGCTCCACAGCATGATAGAGCTTGAGTATCTCCGCCAAAAGCGATATGGCCGCAAAAGTGCTTTTATTGGCCGAAACCCTGGCCGAAGACATCAGAGATGCCTGCAAGCCCAGCAGCTCCTTCTTGGATGATTTTATGTTTATGCGAAGCGGGCTTGCCCCCAGCCGGTTCAGGTCATCAATTCTAATCTGGAGAATCTCCTCAATGGAGGCGCGGATGGCGAGAAGCTCCCTGGGAACTACCAGCTTCACCCATTCGATATCCCTCTCGTGAACAAATAAAGCAACATCCGGATCACTCTCAGTCCTGGTCTGGATCCTCTCAATCCCCAGGTTGCTGCAGATCTCCGCAATCTTCTCGCTCTGGCTGCCAGGGCTGGCAGTGATTCCCAGTACCAGAGGGCTCTTAGCCTCGCGGCGATAGCGGTCGGCGATATAGACATAGGCATAGCCTCCCACCGCCCGGTGGGCCTCGTCGAATATGATCAGCGAGACCTCGGCAAGATCGATTCTGCGGGAGAGGAGATCGTTTTCTATCACCTGGGGCGTGGAGACCACAATATAGCCCCGGCTCCACAGCTCCATCCTGCTCTCCGGCGTTCTCTCTCCGGTCATCATCACCACTGCATCCCTATCCCGCAGCACACGCTGCAGGAATGATGCATGCTGATCCACCAGGGGCTTGGTCGGCGCCAGGAAGAGGACCTTGCCCTTATCCATTCTGGCCAAAAGCACCATCAGGGCGATGACGGTCTTGCCCAGGCCGGTGGGCACCACTATCAGGCTGGAGGCCTGCAGGGCCTGAGAGGCCAGATCCATCTGGAAGAGCCTCTTTTCCACTGTCTGCGGCAGCAAGCGGGGATGCTCCAGATATGCGGGCATTAATTACCATTGCTGTTTTTCATTGTATTATATCTTCGTCTTTCGGACTAATGTACTGCATTCAGCGCGAAGTTCCCCTTCATCCTCTCAATTCTCCGCGAATCATCACCCCATGATTATGGCCCCTTCAGGACCGGACAATTTCGGCGATTGGTTCATTGATGCACATTTATTAATAGTATTATATCATTTCATCTATACTTTTCATGGCATCCACGCCTGGCGTTTTGACCGGATCTGCCTTTGATCTGCAGTTCCAGCTCGGTTCAAAGGTTAAATTTATATAATATCAAAGTATCAGTTTGATAGAAGAGCTAAAAAAGGCTCATTTAGTGAAATAGCTCAATTTGATCGCTTAAAGAAAAAGGGGGCGAAAAGAAAAATGAAGGGAGTAATAGTAGTAGTATCTGTACTGGTGCTTGCCCTGATGGGGGGTTGCGGCATTGTTCTCGCCAATCCACCACTGGTTCCACCATGTCAGCACATCGATAGTGGACAAGAAGATCGCTCTTGAGTACTACAACACCATGGCCGGTGATGGAGATCTGGAGCTCGACTCCGAGCATCTGTATTCCCAGAATCCGGAGAAGATCGCCAGAGAGATCGACGTGGTCAATAACGGCAAGAAGTCTGGCATGAATCTGATTGAGACCACCAAGATGACCTATGCCGGCGACACGCCTCTGGTGGGCGGCAAGCTGCTCAATTCCAAGGCCTTCTATGGAGGCATTGGCGCTGAGGTTCAGGAGATGTTCTCGGTA
>NOLC01000129.1:0-2383 GCA_002256595.1 Methanosaeta sp. NSP1
AATGTGGTGCACGGCTCTGATTCAGCCTCATCCGCCGCTCGCGAGATCGCCCTGCACTTTGACGTAGGTGAGCTGGTGGACTACAAGCGAATCGATGAATCCTGGCTCTATGAGTGAGACCGGATAGAATAATCATCTCTATCCGGCTCTTATAGGAGCCTTTAAATTCTCAAAAAATAAAAAGCATTTTTTGGTCTTACCATCCCAGAGAGAGATCGGTATGCAACAGAAGTCCAAAAAGTCCGGGAAGGGCAAGGGAGCCCAATCCAGTCTGAGAACCCCTATAGTAGTGGTCATGGGGCATGTGGACCACGGCAAGACCTCCCTTCTGGACAAGATCAGGGGCACAGCAGTGGCCAAAGGCGAGGCGGGGCTGATCACCCAGCACATCGGAGCTACCGAGGTTCCCCTGGATGTGGTCCAGGAGTTCTGTGGCTCGCGTTTCGGACAAGAGATGCAGATACCAGGTCTCTTATTCATTGATACTCCCGGTCACCATGCCTTCACCTCTATGAGAAGCCGGGGCGGCTCGCTGGCTGATTTGGCTGTGCTGATTGTGGATGTTAACGAGGGCTTCCAGCCCCAGACCATAGAGTCTCTCACCATTCTCAAGCGCTTCAAGACCCCATTTGTGGTTGCCGCCAATAAGATGGACCGCATCGGTGGCTGGCACCCCCAAAGCAATACTCCTTTTGCCAAGAGCTTTAAAGCCCAGAACGAGAGGGTGGCCGAGGTACTGGACACCAGGATCTATGAGCTGGTGGGCGAGCTCTACAAGCGCGGATTTGATGCCGACAGATATGACCGCATCTCTGACTTCACCAGGACTATTGGAATCGTTCCCATCAGCGCCATCACCGGCGAGGGCGTGCCCGACCTTCTTCTGGTTCTGGTGGGCCTGGCCCAGAGGTTTCTCAAAGACAACCTGCAGCTAACCGCCACCGGTCCAGGAGTGGGAACCATACTGGAGGTCAAGGAGGAGAAGGGCCTGGGCACCACCCTGGATGTGATCCTGTACAACGGCGAGTTCAACTCCGGAGACACCATCATCGTGGGCACGGCTCATGAGCCCATAATCACCAAGATCAGGGCATTGCTCAAACCCAAGCCTCTGGCTGAGATCCGAAGCGAGGAGAGATTCTTGCCGGTAAAGCACGTGGCTGCGGCTTCCGGAGTTAAGGTGGCCGCTCCCAAGCTGGAAAGCGCACTGGCCGGGTCGACCATAAGAGTGGTGACCTCTGCAGAGGAGGCGGAGGCCCTCTCCGAGGAGCTGAAATCGGAGCTGGAAGCGGTGCGGATCGATGCCGAGGCGGAGGGAGTGATACTCAAGGCCGATACCATTGGCTCTCTGGAGGCCATGGTGGGGGAGCTCAAAGCCAAGAGCGTGGCCATCCATTACGCCGATGTAGGGCCGGTCTCCCGCCGGGATGTGATCCGGGCCGCGGCAATCAAGGAGCCCCTGCTCTCGGCCATACTGGCCTTCAACGTCCCTATCCTGCCCGATGCCCTGAGCGAGATTCAGAAGACCAATGTGCCTGTTTTTTCCAGCGACATCATCTACTCCATACTGGAGAGCTACGAGCAGTGGGTGGAGGAGCAGAAGATGAAGATAGAGCAGGCGCGGCTGGAGGCGGTGATCCGTCCCGGTGCCGTCCGACTTTTGCCGGACTGCGTCTTCCGCCAGTCCAAGCCGGCCATCGTGGGAGTGCAGATCATCGGAGGGATGATCAGAACCCAGATCAATCTGATGCGAGAGGACGGAGCCAATGTGGGAGAGATCAAGGGCATCCAGGCCCGCAATGAGAACGTCGGTTCTGCCACCGTAGGCCAGGAGGTGGCCATATCCATAGATGGGCCGACCGTGGGTCGGCAGATTCATGAGGGGGATATCCTTTATGTCAATATTCCCGAGAAGCACGCCCGCATTGTAGAGATGGAGCTCAAGCCGAAATTGGCTGAGGACGAGCGCGAGGTCCTGGAGAATTTCCTGGAGATTAAGCGCAAGAAGGACGCCTTCTGGGGAAGATAAATGAGAATTGATTTAGTAAAAATTGAAATAATTAATAAAATAAATTGAATTAAAAATGCTGGGGTGGAAAAAAGAGTTGGATGACATTTTAATCCCCCTCCTGGCTGTGGGCCTGGCTGAGATGGGTGACAAGACGCAGCTTTCCATATTGCTCCTCTCCTCCCGGACCCAAGAATATGCAAGGCTTGTCCTGGGGGTCATGCTGGCTTTCCTTCTGGCGGATGGACTGGCCATACTGGTCGGCTCTTATATCGATGCCGTGGTGCCGGTGACGACAGTCAAGGTCCTTTCGGGATTGGTTTTCATTCTCTTTGGGATATTAATACTAAAAGAAAAGGGTGAAGTGGAGGAGAG
>NOLC01000129.1:2420-3663 GCA_002256595.1 Methanosaeta sp. NSP1
CCTATCTGAATGGGGGGACAAGACCCAGATCGCCTCCGCCCTCTTCGCCACGGAGTATGATCCCCTCATGGTTTTTGCCGGTGTCATGATCGCCCTCTTCATCCTGACCCTGATGGCTATATTTCTGGGAAGATATCTCTCTCGCCGCATCGACAGAAAGCTATTGTCCAGGGCGGCAGGAGGGATATTTCTATTGATTGGTTTCTCTTTCCTCATATCTGCCCTGGCATCTTCTGCCTGGTAGCCGGCCCGGGCAGTTCCGTCATTATGCCTTTTAGTTTCTACTGAAGTTTCCTTTGAAGCGCAAGATTGATAGAGCCTGACCTCCCGGACCAAGTAGGGACATATTCAGATCAATCTCAATTTTAAAGACTCTATTTTGAAAAAGATTCCTCATTAGTCCAATATAAGGGATATCCGAAATTTTCGGCCCCTCAATGAGGAATTAGTTTTGGATCTAAGCACAACTGCACTTTTAGCGTTTTTCGGCATTCTACTCTCCCTTTCTGCATTCTTCTCTGCGTCGGAGACGGCATTGATGTCCCTCAGTAAAATTCGACTTATTCATATGTTGGAGGAGAAGGTAAGGGGAGCCCGCGTAATTGAACGGCTGAAGGAAAATCCCAGTAAACTGCTGGGTACTATCCTTGTAGGAAATAACATCGTGAACATCGGCGCGTCATCCATTGCCACTCTATTAGCGATCAAGCACTTCGGCGATACCAGCGTAGCTATCGCCACAGGAATAACGACCGTGCTGGTGCTCATATTCGGTTGTGGCAGAGCCCATATCCATTTTAACATACTTTCTAAGCCCGATCGTGTTTGTATTCACGCAGATTGCCGGTCTTTTCATGCGGCTATTGGGCTGCGAAAGATCGGCTAGCTTGCCCACTATCACTGAAGAGGAACTTAAGTCGATGGTGAATCTGGGCGAGGAAGAGGGCGTCATCGAAGATCATGAGAAAACAATGATCTGCAACGTCTTCGACTTCGGGGATCAGTTGGTCAAAGATGTGATGATACAGAGGATGGATATAATTGCGATCGATATGAACGCCAGCTACGAAGAAATCGTAAAAATAATAAAAAATGAGCAATACTCTCGTTATCCCGTCTACAACAAAAGGATTGATAACATATCAGGCATACTCAATGTCAAAGAGCTGGTCTACCGAGATCCAGAAGAACTCTTTGACATTAAAAAATTCGTGAAAAAGCCCTATTACACATTCGAGTTCAC
>NOLC01000229.1 GCA_002256595.1 Methanosaeta sp. NSP1
CGTTTTTGTCCCCGAAGACCGGGACCAGGACGGCATCGTTGCCGATGTAGAAGTTGGCATAGCTGGCCGGCAGCCTGCGCCCCGCGCCCAGCCGGCCGGGCATGGGCAGCTTGATCACATTGAGGGGACGGCCATCCTGGTCCGTCTCCCGGCAGAGCAGCTCATAGTTGTGCTTCAGCGGCAGGTAATTTTCATCCTCGGGATCATCCTCATAGGCGCAGAGGACGGTGCTGGGACCCACAAAGCGGGCTATGTCGTCCACATGCCCGTCCGTGTCGTCCCCGGCAATGCCCTCCTTGAGCCAGATGACCTTGGAGACGCCCAGGTATTCCCTGAGATAGCCCTCGATCTTTTCTCGGCTTAAAGATGGATTCCTATTTCCATTGAGCAGGCACTGCTCGGTTGTGAGAAGGGTACCGCAGCCGTTGACATCTATGGAGCCGCCCTCTAAAACTATGCCCGGCAAAAAGAGCCTCATCCTGAGGTCCTGGTTGATCAGGCCGGCTATGGCCGCATCGCCCATCAGCTCCGGATACTTCTCTCCCCAGGCGTTGAAGATCCAGCCCACCGCAGCCACCCGTTCCTCCTTGGCATCCAGATCACGATTGACCACAAATGTGGGGCCGTAGTCCCTGAACCAGACATCTGCATAGCTGATGATATGAAAGTGAATCCGTCCCAGATCGACCTTATCCCTCTTGAGCCGGTCGGCCACCTGGTCTCGCATCATCTCCTCCCTGACCAGGAGGTTGACGGTCTCGCTTTTATGGATGGCCTTGATCATTGCAGCATAGGCATTTTCTACGGAGTCTATCTCCGGGAAGCTATCCAGATCGTAGGGCCAGGCCAGCCAGATGGCCTCGTGCTGCTCCCATTCCGCAGGCATGTGGTAGCCCAAAGAGCGGGGCGTATCATCCCATGCCTTTGCGGCACCCGCAGGCTCCCTATCCCGCACCATCTCGATAAGAGGCCAGTAGAGGTCGGGACGGCGGCAGCGGAAGAAGCCCCAGCCCTCCCGGACCGCCTCATTCCTGGACAGGTCAACTCTCACCACCAGCACCTCCTCCTTGCTGCTGCTGGCGCGATCAAGGACTCTGCCAAAGCAGTCGCAGACAAAGGAGCTGCCCCAGAAGATCAGGTCGTCCTCCTGCCCCACCCGGTTCACTGCTGCCACGCATACGCTGTTGGCAATGGCATGGCCTCTTTGCACCGTCTCCCAGGCATCATGCCAGTCGCCCTCCTCCGGCTCTTCCTGGCCCCTGATCCAGCCTATGGCCGTGGGATAGAATATGATCTCCGCTCCTGCCAGGGCCGCCACCCTGGCCGCCTCCGGGAACCACTGGTCAAAGCAGATCAGCCCGGCGATCCTGCCATAACGGGTGTCGTAGACCCTGATCTCCTCACCGGGAGAAAAGTAGCTCTTCTCATAGAAGAGTGGATCGTGGGGAATGTGCACCTTGCGATATACCGGGAGAAGGCTGCCGTCGGCATCGATCACCGCCAGGGAGTTGTAGCATCCGGCCTCGTCTTTCTCAAATATGGGAACTATGATGACTATAGACAGCTCCCGGGCCAGAGCGGAAAAGGCTTCGGTGGACGGACCGGGAATGGTCTCTGCCAGCTCCAGGACATCGATATCATCCTGCTGGGGAAAGTAGCGGGTCCGGTACAGCTCCGGCAGGCAGACTATATTAGCCCCTCTCTGTGCTGCCGCCCTAACATTTTCCATAGCCAGCTTCATATTCAGGTCCGGATCCCGGGAGGGAGAGAACTGAACCAATCCCAAAGTCACATCTCTATCTGCCATGCGCATTCCCTGGGGCCAATCGGGCTCTTTGATTGATATATTTTCCCCAGGATAGCGCCATAGCAGAGCATAAAATAAACCGCAGTCTCCGATGATAGCAGCCCTCGGAATTCCTGCCGCCTATCCTGCCCGGCACCGCGATCTTTAATATTTAAATCGATGAACTAGGTTTCTATGCAGCCCACTGGCCGAGTGTTCATGGAGATGACCCGATACAAGAACCTCTCCCGGGCCGATCAGTCCCGGGGATTGCCGGCACCTCCGCTTGAAGAGCCCGCCCCTCAAGAGGGCAAATTCATCTCCCTGCCCCAGACCTCACTGATATCAGTGCCGCCGTTGGATATCCGATCCGCCTTAGAGTCCCGCCGATCGGTCCGCCGCTACTCCGAGAAGTTCCTGACCATAGAGGAGCTGGCCTATCTGCTCTGGTGCACCCAGGGCATAAGGGAGAAACACGAGCCTTATGCCACCTTCCGCACTGTCCCCTCCGCAGGGGGAAGACATGCCTTTGAGACCTACCTGCAGATCAACCGGGTCAACGGACTGGAGCCCGGCCTGTATCGCTATCTGGCATTCTCCCATCGCCTTCTGCTCATAGATCCCGATCCGGGAATGGCCGACTGCCTGGCCGACGCCTGTCTGGGCCAGGCCATGGTCAGAGATTCGGCTGTGACCTTCATCTGGTCCTGCGTCATCTACCGCACGGCCTGGAGGTACAGCGAGAGGGCCTACCGGCTGGTTCATCTTGATGCCGGGCATGTCTGCCAGAATCTTTACCTGGCGGCGGAGCAGATCGGCTGCGGCGTCTGCGCCATAGGTGCCTTCGACGACGAGATCATGGCTGGACTTCTGGGAATCGATGGCACAGAGGAGTTCGTCATCTATTGTGCCACGGTTGGAAACAAGCAGTAATCTCTCTGTGCAGCTCCTCGGCAGGATAAATTAAGAGAAGCATACTGATGCGAGGCATAATGAAGCTCAACCAAGAAGCTATTTCATTCTCCCTTGATTCGTCTGAAGGCCTGAACGCCAGCATCGACCGGCTTATGTCACTCTGCGGCGAATCGGTGCAGCTTCTGGGCCTGGGAGAGGCGCTGCACGGCGGAGAGGAGATGCTCATCCTGCGCAACCGGCTCTTCCAGAGGCTGGTGGAGAAGCATGGCTACAGCGCCATTGCCATCGAGAGCAGCTTTCCACGCGGCCGGCTGGTCAATAGTTATGTGGCCGGAAGGGGCCAGCTTTCCTATGAGGCGGTGGCTGAGGCCGGATTCAGCCACGGCTTTGGCCGGCTGGAAGCGAACCGGGAGCTTGTGGAGTGGATGAGGCAATATAATGCCGATCCGTCCCACCCGATCAAGCTTCAGTTCTATGGCTTTGACAGCCCCACGGAGATGTGCTATGCCGACAGCCCCGGCTATGTCCTCTATTTTGTTCTGGACTACATCAGCTCCCTGGATGATGCCCGCGGGAAGGAGTATGGCCAGAAGATCGAGCCGCTCATTGGCAAGGATAGCGATTGGGAAGACCCAGCAACGCTATTCGATCCGGCCAGGTCAATCGGCCTCTCGCCCGCAGCAATGCGGCTGCGAATCTATGTGGAGGATCTGATAGCCGAGCTTGTAGTGCGCCGTCCGGAATTGATATTCAGGAGCAGCAGAGAGCGCTATTCCGAAGCAGTCCACTATGCTCAATTGGCCCGGCGGCTGCTGGGCTACCATGCCGCCATGGCGGAGAGGTCGAGCCAGCGGACCAGCAGGCTTCTCGGCATTCGTGATGCCTGCATGGCTGAGAATCTGGCCTACATATTATCCCAGGAGCAGGGGCGGGGCAGGGTCCTGGCCTTCGCCCATAACAGCCACCTGCAGAAGGGATCTGCGCAGTGGCAGTTCGGGGCTGAGCTGTTCACCTGGTGGCCGGCAGGATCGCATTTAAAAGAGATCTTGGGAGAGCGCTATTCCGTCATCGTCTCCGCCGTCATAGTCTCTGATGCCAATGGCATAGGCCAGCCCGAGGCCGGCACCCTGGAGGCGATGCTGACAGCCATGCCCGGGCCGGCTCGATTCATCCCCACCCACCGGATGCAGGAATATTCTGCGTTGCAGGCATCTGCCCTACTGGTACGGTCAGCAAGCGCCAAAAATCCTACCTACTTCCCACTGACTGCCCAGAGCTTATCTGATTTTGACTGGCTGGTGGCTCTGGACGGCGTGGGATACAGCCGGGGCGGTCCTAAGCTGTCGGGATAAGATCGCCCTTATCCCTTGGACACTCCCAGCGGCACCAGACGGGCCACCCTGGTGGCTATTCCCAGGTTGTGAACCACATCCACCACATCTCCGGAAGGCTTGTAGACCTGGGGGGCTTCCTCGGCCAGCATGCTGGGACTGGTAGACCTGACCACGATGCCGTCTTTGTTCAGGGCTGCTTTAACGCTCTGTCCGGTGAAGAGCTTGATGGCCTGGCTGCGGCTCATGACCCGGCCCGCGCCGTGGCAGGCCGAGCCGAAGGTCAGATCCAGGGCAGCGTCGCTGCCGCAGAGGACATAAGAGGATGTGCCCATGCTGCCGGGAATTATCACCGGCTGGCCTACGGCGGCATAGGCTGCCGGCACCTCGCTGCGGCTGGGGCCGAAGGCCCGCGTAGCGCCTTTGCGGTGCACATAGAGCCTCTCCCGCTTTCCATCCACATTATGCTCCTCTATCTTGGCCACATTGTGGGCCACATCATAGACCAGATCAAGCCTGCTGCCCGGGAAGTACTTCTCGAAGACCTCTCTGGTCCAGTGGGCTATGATATGCCGGTTGGTCCAGGCATAGTTGGCGGCACAGACCATGCCTCCGAAGTACTGCCTGGCCTCGGGCGAGCCCAGTGGGGCGCAGGCCAGCTGCTTGTCCGGAATGGCGATGTTGTACTTTCTCACCGCCCGGGACAGGACCTCCAGATGGTCGGTGCAGATCTGATGCCCCGCTCCCCGGGAGCCGCAGTGGATCATCACTGTGATCTGGCCCTTAAAAAGGCCGAACTGCCTGGCCACAGCCGGATCATAGATCTCCTCCACCCTCTGGATCTCCAAAAAGTGGTTTCCGCTGCCCAGCGTCCCCATCTGGGGCCTGCCTCTCTTCCTGGCCTTGACGCTAACCTGATCGGGATCGGCTCCGGCCATGCCTCCGCTCTCCTCGCAGTGGGTCAGGTCATCCTCAAAGCCGTAGCCCTCCTCCACGGCCCATCGGGCTCCGGAGATGAAGGCCTCGGTTAGCTGCTGGTCTGTGGCATGCAGCCTGCCTGTGGAACCGAGGCCTGAGGGTATGGCCTGAAAGAGGGCATCGAGGAGGGTGTTTATCCTGGGCTGCACCGCCTCTGCCTCAAGGTCGGAGCGCAGCAGCCGGACACCGCAGTTGATGTCAAAGCCCACCCCTCCCGGGCTGATGATGCCGTCATCCTCCCGGAAGGCGGCCACGCCTCCGATGGGAAAGCCGTAGCCCAGATGGGCATCGGGCATGGCCATGGAGTACTTGACTATGCCCGGCAGGGTGGCTACATTGGCCACCTGATCTACTGTGCCCGGCTCCACCATATTCCGGAGCGCCGCAGAGACGAAGATCCTTCCCGGCACTCTCATGCCCGGCCGGTAGCCCAGAGGCACCTCATAGGTATTATCATCTATCTTGAAGAGACTTCTGCTGGTATCTTCCATAATCACACGTCCAAAACTACCTGAATGCACCAGAGCTGGTTTTTCTTTATGCCGAACTTGTGCCGGGTGACGGCCTTGACCTCATTATCGAAGGCATGCCTGGCAAGATCTATCCTCTCGCCGCCTATCTCTCCATATAGCTTCATTGCACCGTGCTGCTCCAGCCGCACGGAGAAGGTGGAGAAGACCGCCGACTCGGTCTCAAAGAGAAAGATGATCTCAGAGAGCCACTGGTAGGCCAGATCATCGAGGTCGGATCCTTCCAGCTCCACCGTCCATTTCTTTACAGCGGCGATGCTGGCCGGGTCAACCATGGCTTTAAAGAGGGCAGAAGCGGCATTGGAGAGCATCTCCTCCGCCGTCTCTCCATAAGCGCGGAACATGACATCGGCGGTGTGCTCCAGATATTCAAAGGCGATCATCCGCAACTCTATTGAGGCTAATAAGCTTTAAAGCATTGCCAGACCCCGTGCCAGGCCCGCCTCCTTGGCCAGGGCCAGAGCCTGGCCGTATTCCCGGACGCTGATGGGCCGGGAAAGCTCTGGATAGCGGCAGGCTTGGTAGTCGGGATGGTACTGGGCCATGACATTGAGATAAGTGCTCTTGGATATCTCCTGGGAGAGGAAGCAGACCACCTCAGCCGTGCCGGCGGCTCCCTCAGGCAAAACCAGGTGGCGGACCAGAAGGCCGCGTAGAGCAATGCCATCCTCGTCCATGACCAGATCTCCCACCTGGCGGTGCATCTCTTTGATGGCAGCCTTCATCCTCTCCACATACCCAGGGGCGTGGGAGTACTTGAGGGCCAGCCCGTCTTGCCCATATTTAGCATCGGGCATATAGATATCGAATACCCCATCCAGCAGACCAAGCGTCTCAACGCTGTCGTATCCGCCGCTGTTATAAACCAG
>NOLC01000050.1 GCA_002256595.1 Methanosaeta sp. NSP1
CCTCCTTCCTCCCACTTCATAGCCCGCCCCGTAGAAATCGAATTTTTCCAAGCCATCTTCCAGAAGAGCCGTCTGGCGCAGATATTGCCGGCCATGGCGCATCGCCGGAAAGGCCCGTCGGAGTTCGGCCATAGCTGCGATATTGCGGTAGATCGGGAAGCCGGGATCAAAGCAATGGTGCCCTACAGTGCCGAAGGGGCCGAATCCCGGCATGCTTTCATCCTCTTGCTCATCCAGGCTGTTGACCCCGCCCGGAAGGGGATGCATCGGCCCGAACATGGCCTCCCGAAGATAGCGGTCTGAAGCTTTCCAATCCGGCAGCCACTTCCGCTCTTCATCCTCCGGCCCGGCCAATGCCTGCTCAGTCCCATAGTAGATGCAGGGGATGCCCAGAGTGAAGAGCTGCATGGCCACGCCGGCCACAACCTGGGCCTCCGAAGCGGCATAGGCCGAGAAGCGGATCTTCTCTCCCAAGACATGATCGTGATCATCCAGCACCGATACATGCTGGTTGCCCAGGTTGCGGTGCGATCCCAGAGCTACATCGGAGCTGAAGCCCCGGAAATATGCCCCGGGATGGGCCAGCCCTTTGGCCACGCCTGCTAAAACCTGCCGCATCTCCCCGATGTCCAAGGCCGCATTGAGGTTTCGGCCCAGCGCCTCCAGATACCTATTAGCAGCCCAGTCGCCCCCGGCGATCTCGCCTACTAAAAAGAAGTTCTCCTTTCCCAGGTTTGCGGCAAACTCCTTGATGCTGCCGCAAAAGTTCCTGCCCTGCTCAAAGGAGATATGCTTTAAGGTGTCTATGCGAAAGCCGTCGCAGTCGGTGAGTGCTATCCAGTACTTGTAGCATCTGGCAAGATCGCTAAGCAGCCCTGGAGAGTCGAGGTTGAAATCCCTCAGGCTCTTGAAATCAGATCGCTTGTGCTCTGCCCAGGCTTCCTCTATGCTTCCGGCACCCAGGTCCCCGCTGCCTGCCCTGGTGTACCTTTCCCTGTCCTGAAGCTCCTGAGGCCAGACAGCATCGTCGCAGCCCGAAATGGCCTGCACCGGCCGGCCATCTATCCCCCTCCAGGAGCCGAATGGATATCGATCCAAGGTGTATGCGGCCTCATAGATGCCTCCCGGCGTATCCTGGGGATAGAGCCAATTGCATCCGGAGTGGTTGAAGATTATATCCAGGATGATGCGCAGGCCTGCTTTATGAGCCGCAGCCACCAGCTCGGTCAGATCCCTGCGGCTCCCAAATCGCGGATCGACCTCCAGGAAGTCCTGCACTCCATAGCCGTGATAGCTGTCCTCGTGGGATCGCTGGCGAAAGACGGGGCTGAGCCACAGAGCCGTGATCCCCAGGCTCTTAAGATATCCCAGCTTGGATAGAATTACCTTGAGGCTTCCTCCCTGCCAGCGGGACCCTCCCGACTCAGCCCAGAGCTGCCAGCTCCAGGGCTGTCCTTTTATGTCGGGCCGGGCTGCCTTCAGCTTCGAGCGGTCCAGTAGCTTGCGGTCCTTCTCCCGGCCGTCGGAAAAGCGGTCCACCAGAAGGAAATATAATACCTCATCCCTCCAGTCCACAGGAGAGTGATGGTAGTCCTGGCGGCGCGGCAGGAGAACATCATCCTCAATGCTGTCCGGTCGGCCTCCGGTCAGGGCTCTTTCTATAAAAGTCATGAACGACCATCCCCACATTCCTCAGTCATGATCAGAACATCGGCGTCACAATCGAATTGATGCCTTTGCCATTCAGTTTCAATTTATTATTTGCCATTATTGCATAAACATATTGCTATGATCCGGCATGATTTAGAGGATTCTCAGGCCAAAGCCAGAGACAAAAACTAAAATACAATGAAGATATTCCCCCCAGAGGTGAAAAAATGAATAAGATACTGGCAATTCTGCTCGCGGGCCTGCTCATGATCATGGCCACCGCAACCATTGTCTATGCCGAAGACGAGGAAGAGGATGGAGTCGAGATGGCTGAGGAGAACGAAACAGAGGAGAATGAAACCGGTGAGGAAGCAAATAGCGTTCCCGGCTTCGAGATAGCATTTGCAGCAGCCGGTCTGGGTGCCGCCCGCCTGCTCAGATATCGAAACAATTAAGGTCTATTTGCCGCATAAAGTAGCGCATGGATTTTGCTTTCTTTCCTGCGGTTGATCTGCGCGGCGGCAAATGCGTACAGCTTGTGGGGGGTGTTCCGGGCACCGAGGTGGTGGCCTTGGATGATCCCCTATTCCAGGCTGAGCGCTGGGTGGCAGAGGGGGCAGACCATCTGCATATCATCGATCTGGATGGAGCTATTTTAGGAAAAAGAATCAATGCCCCTATATTGAGCCAGATTGTCAAAAAGCTGGACCTGTTCATCCAGGTTGGCGGAGGGATAAGAAGCGAGATGGATGTCTCGCATATTCTCGATTTGGGGGTGGACCGGGTCATCCTGGGAACGGCAGCTCTCCATGAGCCGGATATGATCACCCGTCTGGCCGACAGGCACGGAAAGGAGCGGATCATGGTGGCCCTGGATGTGAAAAAGGGCGATGTGACCACAGAGGGCTGGCAGAGGCAGGTGGGAAAAAAGGCCATTGATCTGGGCCGACTCTTTGAGCAGAAGGGAGCCGGATCGATCCTTTTCACCAATATCGATGTGGAGGGTCAGCAGAAGGGTATCGACCTCAGACCCACTCGCGATCTGGTCTCGGCGGTGGGAATACCGGTAGTTGCAGCAGGCGGCGTGACGGAGATCGAGGATGTCCTGGCTCTGCGGGACGCTGGAGCTGCAGGGGCAGTTGCAGGCACGGCCATCTACACCGGAAAGCTCAGCGTGCGTCAGACCCTGGAAGCCCTGAGGTGAAAATATGAGAAAAGGATATGCAGAAGGTCTCTACAGAAATTGCCGGGCTGAGGCCGAGCTGGATCTGGACGGAGATGGATCGGCTGCGGTCAGCTCCGGATCGGGTTTTTTGGACCACATGCTCACAGCCCTGGCCAGGACTTCGGGATGGGATCTCACCGCCAGGGCTGAGCCGGGCTTCTATAAGATAGAGGCCCTGGGCTCTGCCATTGGCCGGGCCCTGGACAGGAGCCTGGGCGAGCGGCGGGGTATCAGGCGCTACGGATCGGCCTCGGTGCCCATGGACGAAGCCCTTGCCGATGTGAGCCTGGACTTCAGCGGCCGTCCCTACCTGGTCCTATGCGGACAACTTGAGAGAGCCGGGATAGGCGACTTCGACTCAGATCTCCTGGCACCCTTCCTGGAGGCTCTGGTCCAGGGTGGCAGGCTGACGCTCCATATCCGCTTTTATGGAGAGAATGATCATCACAAAATAGAGAGCATCTTCAAGGCCCTGGGCCTGGCCCTCCGCCATGCAGCCGGGCCGGAAGGGACTGGAGTTCCCAGCACCAAGGGCCTGATCTAATCTTTTTCCGGCTTTGTGGCCATCTTCTCCAGCTCCACCTTGAGGGCATCATACATCTCCATGCAGTATCCGTGCGTGGCACAGCCCACAGTGTGCAGCCTCTTGGGCTCTCTGCCAAGGGCATAGGTCTGCTCTGCCAGATGGTATGGTATGACCGTATCATTGCGGGAGTGGATCATGACCAAGGGCCTGGGGGAGATCTCCTTGAGGTAGCTCTCCGGATCGATGGACAGGTAAAATCTGGCTGAATCAGCATCTATAGCTTCTGCCGCAGAGGCCAGGGCGGATGCGGCGCCGTAGCCGCAGGTGCTCATGGCCAGGACGCCCCTGGCCTCCTTATCCAGAGCACAGGCTATGACAGCAAAGCGGCCTCCATTGCTCTCGCCGGCATAGATGATCCGCTCCCTGTCGATCTCAGGCAGGGCTCTGAGGATCATGGCCGCGGCCAGGGCATCATAGACCATCTTGTGCTCCGCCGGCTCATCGCCCTGGAGATAGAGCTGCAGATCGCCCTGAGGATCAACCATCCCCAGGTTTCTCTGGTCCAGGGTGATGCTGGCGTATCCCAGATCGGCCAGTCGCCTGGCCAGGCCCTGCTCCGCCTCTTTAGTAACCGTGGCCCCGGGCAGGAGAACAATGCCGGGAATACTTCTTTTTTCGGCGATTTCTCTCTTTATTTCAGGACCCGGCATCTCAGGTCCTGGAATCCTGAGGATGGCAGCGATCTCTGCTCCCCGGCTTTCAAACCTCACCTCTGAGATGCTGCTGTTTCCCTCCAGCTTCACTGGGCTGATATTGTACGGCGGAGATGCCATCCTGTACTCCAGCAAGCCCTCCTGGGATACAGCATAGTCCCTGTTGTCTGGGGTGTGCCCCCCTGCAGAGAGAAAATGCCATCCTATGAGCAAAGCAGCGATAGAAGCCGCCAGCAGCAAAGCCGTGCCATTCCTTCGATCCATTTTCAGAATCAGCACCCCTTCAAATGGAGGGCTTCCACTCGTCGCCGGTCAGTCTGGTCAGGGTGCCATTCTCATTCAGCTCATAGCCTACAGGGATCTTTCCCCAGCTCCACAGGCCGGTGGAAGTCTGGTTAAGCCGGCTCTGGTTCTGATTGTCCTGATTCTGATTGCTCAGAACCTGATCGCTCAGGTTTACAACGGTGGCGTTTTGACCGGATTGATTGGCCGAAACGTCGGAAAGGTTGGCCAGAACTGCCAGTCCCCTCTCCTGGCTGATCACAATGGGCTCAAGCGAATGACAAATGCCTGTCAGGGTAATAAAAACAATAAATAAAATTATAAGCGATCTCATAGGCAAATCACCTTTATCTCTTCTCCTCCATGACCTCTCGGATGCTGCTCTGCAATTATGCAATTGCTGCTGCCGATCAGAGAGTGCCCCTCTGAGCTCTGCATATCCACCCTATCCAATCAGTATATACCTTGAGCCGGCTTGCCAGATGAGCTTTAATTGATCTGTCCATCTAGTCGTGCCGATTGAGGCCAGGTGGTTAAAAAAATTTTATTTGTATAGCACCCGGCTCGCCGCCTCCACTCCAGCGCCGCAGGAGGCGATCTTGCCCTCCTGGGCCAGTATCAGCTCCAGAGTCTGGATGGTGCGCAGGATATCTCCCGAGGAGCACATGCCCATGGTACCGATTCGGAAGATCTTGCCCTTGATCAGATCCTGCCCCCCGGAGACAATGACTCCACGCTTCTTCATGCCGCCGCGCAGCTTATCGTCGCTGACGCCCTCGGGCATCTTCATGGCGGTCACAGTATTGGAGTAGTGGGAATGCTGGTTTACCCGCGGGAAGAGATCTATTCCCAGCGCCTTGGCCGCCTCGCGGACCGATTCTGCCTGCTGGGCGGTCCTGGCCCGGCGGGCGGCAAAGCCCTCCTCCTCAGCCATATGCAGGGCTTCCTGGAGGGCAAAGAAGAGAGAGACGGCGGGGGTAAAGGGCGTCTGGGCCTGGCTCTTCCTGGCGGACTTGAGATGAGCTTTCAGGTCGGCATAGTAGCTGCCGCTCTTGGACAGGAAGCGCTCCTCGGCTCTGGGGGAGACGGAAACCACAGCCAGGCCAGGGGGCACAGCCAGTGCTTTCTGCGAGCCGGTTATGGCTATGTCTATTCCCCATTTATCGGTCTGAAACTCGTTGCCGCCGATGGAGGATATTCCGTCCACAATGAAGAGGGCGTCATGCTTCCTGGCGATCTCACCCACCTCTTTGGCAGGGTTGGTCAGGCCGACGGATGTCTCATTATGGACCATGGCCACAGCTTTGGCTCCGCCTTCCACTGCCGCCTCCACCTTTTCCAGATCGAAGGGGGTGCCCCAGTCGAATTTTACCGGAACAACCTGGCCATATCTCTCTCCGATCTCGGCGAACCTCTCACCGAACTTTCCATTGGATATGGTCACAATCTTATCATCATGGCCTATGGTGCTGGCCACGGCCGCATCCATGCCCACTGTGCCGCTGCCGGTCATTATCACCACATCGTTTGCCGTCTCAAAGAACGGCCTGAGCAAGGCACAGCAGTCGCTGTAAATGGCACTGAAATCGCCGCTCCGGTGGCTGATCATGGGTCGGGACATGGCCCGCAAGACGCGAGGCGCGACCTTGACCGGTCCCGGAATCATAAGCAATGTATCCTCAATATCCATGAGATCCCTTCTTCTTTCTGCTGCCTTAGCTTTGAGGCGGCCTATATAAAACTAGCTTTTATGCGCTGCGCCGTGGCCCAGCTATGCCTGGCGCAATTTGGCAGGTCATGGTTCTCGCTCACCCACCGGCTTAAAAAGTCCAGTGTCATCTGATCGTGAGGATAGCCGCTGCCGATCTTGCAGTTCATCGCCCTCTCAAGCTCCCTCATGGAGGCGTCCCGGCTTACCTTGGCCAGTATGGAGGCGGCTGATACCACGGTATGGTGCTGGTCTGCGGACCCACCGGCAGCGGGAAATCCACCACCTTG
>NOLC01000174.1 GCA_002256595.1 Methanosaeta sp. NSP1
ATGTGCTGAAGAATGAGCTTCCTGGTCTCGGCAAGATATCTTGCGACTGCTATGACAGCAGAATTGACGAGCTGCTTATCTTCTTTCAGGCCACACTCTCGCAGCTACCGAGGCCGCCGCCCACACCAGCGCGGAGAGCAATACTGTTTCATGAAGTCCTTTCCGCTTCAGGATAGCAGAACCCATAATTCCGTCGTCATTTCTTTAATGATTCTGCCGTAAGGCGCAGGGATTCCATCAGGTTCTTGCCTGGCGTCTTTGCCGTCTTCTTCTCCGGGATCGATATAGTCCCTGCCATCTTGGATTTGACCATGATCTCGATCCGCTCTTTATAATGATCTTTAAAACCGCTCAGGTCCAGATCACCGCTCAGGCCCTTTATGATCTGGATCGCAAGATCCATCTCCTTCTCTACAGGCTCGGCCAAGCCTTTCAGAGCCGGAAATATTTGGGGGTCCATGACCTCGTCAACATAGTGAAGCGTTGTTGCAACTATTGCTCCTCGATAATAATGAACCAGCACCATCCTCTCTTTGGAACGGAAGGTGATCTTGCCCAGTCCAGCCTTCCCGGTCTTCTCCATGACGGCTCTCAGCAATGAGTAGGCCTCCTCTGATCTATCAGGAAGAAGTAGATAGGTATTGTCGAAAAAGTGGGGATCGATCTCAAAGAAGTTGACGAAACGGTCTAGAAGTATTGTGTTTCCTGATTCTGGTCGAGCTGAGTCGATCTCCTTCTTCTCCAGGAGGACATATCTATTCTTTTCCAGAGGATAGCCGTAGGCTACATCTGCCAAAGAGACCTCATCCCCCTCCTGGCAAAAACGTCTAAAGGAGATGGGCGTTTTGCAGCTCTTATGTATCATTCGAAAGCTGATTCTCATGTCACGGATTAATGAGAGGGCTTTGACAGGTATATTCACAAGGCCGATTCTAACTGCTCCAGACCATGTAGTTCTTGGCAGAGCCTTAAAAGTAGATCCTCCTGAATCCTGCTCTTGCTTTGTTTGATCCTCCGGGAGCTGCACAATCTCTGGCATGGCAGGATTATCTAGGCGGCATAATACAAATCCCTTTTCATGATGAGTGCTTGCTGGATTCTTTCTGAAGATTATCGGAGAGGTTTGAGCCAGATGAACCAGGATTATCAGTTCTCTGGGATGAAGATATATTAAGCGAGATGATAATAAGCTGGAAAATATTATATGGCTATATGATTCCTATAAAGCCGATGCTGGCTGTCTCAGGCGAGATCTTTTCCAACAAAGATTGGATCTTTGAGCCAAAGATCGATGGGACGAGGTGTCTGGCTCATATCTTGAATGGGACTGTAGAACTTCAGAACCGGAGGCTCAGTTCAATTGGCTATCGTTATCCGGAGATCACCAATGCACTGAAGCAGTCGGCTGGCAATTGCATCCTGGATGGAGAGATGACTGTATTCTCGAAGGGAATTCCGCATTTCGCATCACTTGCGGTGAGAGATCAGCAAATCAACAGCATCCGAATTGATTACCTTTCGGAGGAGATGCCGGCCAGCTACATAGTTTTCGATATCCTATACAGGGACAAGGAGAACCTGATGAATCTCCCCTTGATTGAGCGGAAGTCTATATTGAGGCAGGAATTGAACGGGAATGATCTGATTACAATCATCGACTTTATGCCAGAGGATGGTGAAGCCTATTTCAAGGCGGCTCTCGGAATGGGTTTGGAGGGAGTCATGGCCAAGAGACTCGCCTCTCCTTATCTTCCTGGCATCAGAAGCCAAGATTGGATCAAGATTAAAAAGCAATTGACTGTAGACCTGGTGGTCGGTGGATACATCCCCGGCCAGGGATCACGGAAGCCATTCTTTGGAGGGCTATTGCTTGGTGCTTATGATTCAGGCAGACTGATGTACACAGGAAGGGTCGGCTCAGGATTCTCTCAGTCGGAGCTTGAAGTGATTTATAGTGAATTTGAGCGCGCAGAGGATTCACCATTCTTCAATCCTCCAAGCACGGTGGGAGTGATATGGTTGAAACCCAAATTGGTGGTTGAGGTTGCAGCCTTAGAGGTGTCAAACAGACGACATCTCAGAGCACCTGTATTTCTTAGAAGGAGAAAGGATAAGATGCCTGAAGAATGCACAATTGATCAACTAGATTAGGAGAAAACGAGGTACACTACCCGAAGGATCTCATTGGCCAGGCCTTCTTGCACATCCTTTACCCTGAGCACATACTTCTTTACGGTATTTGGGGAGATCTTGAGTTCGCGGGCTACTCGTCTGTAGGATTTATAAAGATCGTAGAGATCGACGATTCTACTTATTTCTGCCATCGATTTCACCCTAATGCCCACCTCTCGAAATGCTTGGAGAGGGAAGGCTTTCCTTCTTAGGGTGGATCAAAAACGAATTGGCGTTCCCCTAAATAGACGGGTCGAAATTGAGTTGGCGAAAACAGAAGAATGATGGCTTCTTCTGTAGTCAGGTAGAACTCCTGCTCAAATACTTCTCCGGAAATAAGGCTTCCCTTGGACTTGCCAGGCCTACCGTTTATGCTTACTGCTAAGATCACTCAGGATTGACATAGACTCGATTGCTAAAAAACCTTTCATATGCCATTGATTTCTAAGCCGGAAAGTCCTCTTCATCCACAGTAACTTTTTCCACATTTCCATCCCGAGACTTCTCCAGGGTGATCTGTATCCAGGAGTACTGCACTTTATCCGCCGTCCTTATGGTCTGGAAGAGGAGAGGTTCCCTCATGCGGCTGCTGCTGGCATTGATGTCGAAGCCCTCCCGGCTGGCGTTCCAGCCCTCTCCCTGTCGGAAATAGAGATAGTAGCTGCCGTCATCGACTCCAGTCAGGTTGAAGGTATCCCCTCCCCGGATATAAACCGCAGCCCTTATGGCCTCCTCTCTCATGGTGCATAAATACGCTGCCAAATCATCCGACGCATTGTTGATGATATCAAGCTGACACAGGCCGGTCATATCCGACTCTTTGATGAATGTCCCGCTTTCGGGGCGGTCCGCTTGAGCCAGCCCGGCAGCAAGACAGATCATCAGTGCTGCCAGGACGCCTGGAATAAAAGATCGATTCTGCATCATCTCATCCTCCCATAAAATAGCTATACATGCAACGGTTATATCAGCTTTATCTGGAAAGCGATGTAGAAGGCGATTGCTGCGTATCCAGAAAGGCTCTGCTATTCAACAGCTTTTGAATGGTCTGGCTCTGACGGAAGCGAGCTGCCGTACATGAGCCAAAGTGAGATGGCGGGGCGCAAGAGCCTCCCTACCCCGCCCACAGAAAATGGCCTTATGAACACAGATCCTTTGTCTTGCCTGCCCCTCGCCGCTCCAGAATCAAAAGCACCAGGCAGCCCACAATGCACAGCAGCCCGGCCAAAAGGAAGGTGGCGGAGAAGCCCACCTGGCTGGCCATTGCCGCTCCGGCGGCCCCAGTGGCTGCGGTCCCCATGCCGGTGGAAGTGTGGTAAATGGACCACTGGAAACTTTCTCTGCCCGGGTCCAGATTGACGGACCACAGGCCCAGCCAGGTGGGGTAAGCCAGGCCGCTTCCCAGCCCGTAAATCAGCTCTGCCAGGTAGATATGATCGATGCAGTTTGCCGAGAGGTAGATTATGGGAACGGCGGCCATGAGCAGCGTTCCTAAGATCAGCCATCTCTCCTTGCCGGCCTGGCTGTCCACATAGTGGCCAAAGGGCAGTTGAACCAGGGACTTGGTGAGCATGAAGAGGGCACTCGCCATGCCTGCAGTGAGCATCGTTCCTCCGGTTACGCCTCCATCGTTGATGTAAATGGCCAGTATGGGCTGGATCAGCCCGAATCCCGTCAGGACGAATATGTCCGAGAGCAGGAGCAGTTTCATAGTGCGGTTCATCAAAGCGAGTCACCTCCGAATTTTATGTAAATATATTTATAATAATATACGACGAAACGGTCTGCGGCCTTTCAATTTGATGTTGGGTAAAAATGCCAGAGCACTGTAGGCCGGCATTAGTGGAAAGGGATGTCAAAGGCCAAAGCTAAGCTAGAAAAGGGGCCGTTCTAAACCTGATTTTAGGTTGATGCAGTAGATGATGTTTATCTCCATCTCTAATTTGGCGGGCTGGGACCCTATATAAACCTATCTCCAGACGGAATAGGAAAACTGTTCCTTGGATTTATATTTGAGTGGATTCCGCCACCCGGTCAATTCATTGCACCTTCAATTGCCGGGATGTCTTTGCAGGAGAGGCCAGCGATGGTGATATTCTTATGCTTGAAATGCCGTTTCTACATCCGATGACTCCCATGCCTCGCCCTACTCTGGACCAGTACTTCATGGAGATCGCCGCTGTGGTGGCCAAGCGCTCCACCTGCCTGCGTAACCATGTGGGCGCAGTCCTGGTCAAGAACAAGCGCATACTCTCCACCGGCTACAACGGCGCTCCGGCGGGGCTGGATCATTGCGATGTTGTGGGCTGCGCCCGGGAAAACGTGGAGAGCGGCACCAGGCATGAGCTGTGCCGGGCGGTTCATGCGGAGCAGAATGCCATCATCCAGGCTGCTCTGCACGGCATCAGCATCGAGGGGGCGACCCTCTACTGCACCCATCAGCCCTGCGTCCTCTGCGCCAAGATGGTGATCAACTCCCGTGTAGCCCGGGTGGTCTATGCCCAGAGCTATCCAGACGGCACGGCGCTGCAGTTTCTAAAGCAGGCGGGAATAAATGTGGAGAGGCCATAAGGCACGCTTGCCAATTCTCTTCCTTCCTGTCCCAGAATCAAGCCATCAGGAACAATGCCCCGCCATTGTTGTATGCTGGAAGCTTTGGGCTTGAAAGACTATTTAGAGATGTAATGCAATTGTCATCTTTATCAAACCCATATGAGCGCATTGCTCATGCAAACAGCATAGACGAATGGAGAAAGAAAAAATGCCGAGCATAGTTCACTTTGAGATCCCGGCCGATGACCTCGACCGGGCAAAAGAATTCTACACCAATCTTTTCGGCTGGAAGATTGAGAGCTTTCAGGGCATGGATTATATGATGATCGACACCTTCGGCCCTGGGGGAGGGATGATGAAGCGGGTGCATCCCGGCCAGCAGATCACCGACTACATCGGAGTTCCCTCTGTGGATGAGTACGCGGCCAAGGTGGAGAGGCTGGGGGGCAAGGTGCTGGTGCCCAAGATGGCTGTGCCAGGCATGGGCTATTTCGTGATCTGCCAGGACACGGAGAACAATGTCTTTGGAATATGGGAGATGGATATGGGAGCGAAATGAACCCAATCCCTGGCCGAAAGCAAGAGCGTTGCCTGCAGAATTGAGGGCTACAGGTCGCTTATATTTTTCAAAGCCATTGACAGCCTTTGAAAAAGCCACCTTCAACTGGCAGCCGATCTCCTGCCATCTGCATGACCGGCGACCGTCCCCTGGCAAACCTCATAAGCAATAACTCCTATCCACAATTATGTTTAAAGTGGGAGAATACTACGAGGACGAGGCCAAGACTGTGGCCAATTATCTCAAAGATGCCGGATTCAAGGTAGACATCCGGGGCCTGGTTTTGGCCAGAACAGATTTTTCCGCCTCTTTGCAGGGAAAGCTGTCTATGGTCAAAGAAAAGACAGAGATAGCTGAGAGAGAGCAGTATCTGTCCGCCCTGAAGAATGCACTGGAAAAGGGCGCCACGAGTGAGACTTTTGAGGATCTCTTCCTGGAGGAGGCTGTTCCGGGCTGGAAGGAGTCTGTGGCCAAGTTCAGGTTGCTCCAAGAAAATGATGCAGAGATCGATGAAGAGATAGATGAAGAGAATCAAGACAGCTATGCCAGGACCTGGGCGAAGTGCATATTGGCTATGGATTTTGCGGAAAAGGTCATGAATCTCAACGATATTGAGTTCGGGTCGTCATTTGCAGACCGGCTGGATGATCCTATGGTCAGCATCCCCGTCAGCCCAGATTATCCTGATACCGAAGAGCCACTTCTCATTCAGAGAATGGATGTGGATCTGGTTAAAAAATATGAGATCACCATAGACGAGTTCTCCGCATCGCTCTTTAATGAAATAGACCCGGAGTTCCAGGATGAATTCGGCGATGAATATCTGAAGATCAGATCCCTGGGATTGATCATAGAGCACCTGGTGAAAGTTGTGGAAAAGGGGAAAATGGACATAGAGGATTTTGCCGAACTTTGTGATGTCGAGTTCGGCGATAAGTGGCTCATGAACATAGAAGGCGGTGAAGTGGCTGAAGAGATCGCCCGATCTTTAGAGAAGAGCGGGATCTTGAAGATGAAGGGCAATACCATAAAGTGGAAGGGTCATACATAGGCCTGGCCGGTCGGGGGAGCAAATAGATGGCAGTGGCCATAATGGAGCATGATGA
>NOLC01000113.1 GCA_002256595.1 Methanosaeta sp. NSP1
TCAGCTCGCTTCCATCTGGCGCTTTCCATCTTCCAGATTTCAGGTCATTGCTTTTCAGCCATGGACGACCTGATTTGGCATCTTCCGCAGAATCAAATATGTATTCAACCTCATCTGCGCCGCCGTCGGTAACCACGATCCACATGAGGGGATGCCTTCCCAAGTCGAAACTGTATAAGGATCCGGACATGCCGATATCGATATCATCAGGATGGGCCCCGATATACACCGCTAGCCTGTCGTCCATTTTCCCTCACTGTTTGGGGCAGAACATCGTCGCACCCCAAGAGACCCATGTGTCTGACATTATAATATTTCCAGCCAAGATTGGATTTATCCGTACATATTAAAATGCACTGGTCTGGATTTGCCAACCAGGGAGCCATGGGAGACTTGCCCTTTTCTGACCCCAAAGAAACTAAACGAAAGGTACTTATTTGCTCAAAAACCTGTAGGCAGAAGAGGAGGGCACGAGATGCAGTTTGCAGAGTGGACTTATCCCCTGAGGAAGTTTGACGACATATACTATACCATTGAGCGGATAGTTTACGGCAAGGGCGAGCTGAAGGGCTTCAGCACCGATGATATCTACAATAACCTGAGGGACAGGCGCTTTTTCCAGGATGCTCAGGATCTGAATCGCTATCTTCTGGACAACGGCGCAAAATATAAGATAAGAAAGACGGACGAATTCTGGGAGCGCTATTACTAGGCGTTCCAGCGCTGGCGCAGCAAGCTAGCGCTTTGTCGAAACTTTTTCTGCAAAATATATATTCCTCTCGTCGGTTCCCAGCTCCACAAATCGGCCCGTAGCCAGGATGCTGTGGCTGTGCTTGAGCGGTGCTACTCTGGCGCCTATTGATACCACCGAATCCGGTGGCAGAGTGACATTCTCGCCTATGACTGCGACAGAGTCTCCGCCAACGCCTTCTCCTCCTAAAACGCTATGCTCTTCAATGGTGGAGTGCCTGCCCACAATGGTCCTGCGGATGCTCACCATATGCTCGATGTGAGCAAAGCTCATGATCATGCTATCCCTGATCTCGGCGTTCCTTTCGATGAGGCTGGTGTGTCCGATGTGAGAGTTCTCCACCGTCACCCCCTTCTCCAGCTGGCAGTTCCGGCCTATGGAGACATTGCCTATGAGCTTGATCTCTCCCGAGTCCAGAAGGGGCTTTATCTTTTCCAGAGTGCTGGGATGAATCCACTGGTTGGGCTGGTAGTGGTACTTGCGGTCGAAGTGGCGGACGGCTCCGGAGAGGCAATCCATGGCTGCCTGATGCAGCCTTTCCGGTGTGCCGATATCGATCCAGTATCCCTGGATGGGGTAGCCGTAGACGGGATATCCGTTTTCGGTAAGGTAAGGTATCAGGTCGCCGCCGATATCACGGGCCCGATCGCCCATATCAGCCAAAACCTCGCGAATGCGGGGTGAGAAGAGGTAGAAGGCGGTGTTGATCATGCGGCTGGGCTCGCTGCCGGCTTTGGGCTTCTCCACGAAACCCTGTATGCGCATGTCCTCATCCAGCCGGGCCACGCCGTACTGGGAGATGCTCTCTTCCGGCCCCAGCTCTTTGAGTGCCACCGTAAGCAGAGGCTGATGCTTTCTATGAAAATCGACGAAGCTATTGATGTCTATGTCTATGAGGTTGTCTCCCGAGACCACCAGCAGGTCCTCTTTGATATCGAAGTAGCTCATGCAGTAGCGCAGGGAATCGGCGCTGCCCTTGTCGTCGTAAAGGGGCTGGTAGCTGAAGTCCTGGTGGTCGGTGATGCCCAGGCGCTTGAAGAAGCCTTCCCCGGCTTTGAAATAATTGCTGAGATTGAGGGTGTTGCAGGCCCCTTTGCTGCCCAGGATGAATCTGCGGCAGCCCTGGCTGGCCAGGACCCGGAAAAGATTGGCTATGATGGCCGTGTCGCATAGCTCTACCAGCGGCTTGGGCTGGTCTAAGGTGAGCGGATAAAGGCGTGTTCCTGACCCGCCCACTGTGGCTAGGACCTGGGGAAACATAGCTATGGATTGGCCTGTACAAATATTAAGCCTGTCGCTGCAACCTCTGGCCCGACCTGGCTTCTATGTTTTCAGTAGCCGCGCATGATCTTCAGGATAATGCGGGCAATCATGAAGGCGAGCAGGAATAAGATGACGTAGAAGGCTAGGCTCATTATGTCCATGAGTGGCTCTTGGGATTTTCTGGTTTATAGATTTGATCCAGGAAGCGCTTTATCCTTATGAGCATTGCTTTAGATCTCTATGAATACAGACCTGGCTCGATTCTGCAAAAGATTGATCTCCCATCACTGCACCTACCCTTGAAGGATAAATCAGAGGATCAGGTGTAGACATGACTTCTAGCGATGCCATAGAGAGGGCGAAGGATCACTTCGCCAGGCTTTTAGAGGCGCAGCTATTGCGCGTGGATCAGATAAAGGCGGGAGAGGACTGGGCCGACTACAGCAGTCTCAAGCCCATAATCATAGGCATTGTCGGAGGGGACGGCATCGGCCCCTATATCACCGAGCAGGCGGTCCGGGTGCTTAAATTTGTGCTGGCAGATGAGATAGCATCGGGCAAGGTACAGCTGCGGGAGATCCCCGGCCTGGATATAGAGTCGCGGGTGCGGGTGATGAAGGCCCTTCCCGAGGACGTCCTTGCGGCCCTAAAGCAGTGCCACGTCATATTGAAGGGCCCTCTCACAACGCCAAAGAAGGGCGACAAATGGCCCAACCTGGAGAGCGCCAATGTCTCCATGCGCCGGGAGCTGGACCTGTTCGCCAATGTCCGGCCGGTCAAGGTTCCTGACCAGGGCATAGACTGGATATTCTTCAGGGAGAACACCGAGGGCGAGTACGTTTTAGGAAGCAAGGGCTTCAATGTCACCGATGATCTGGCTGTGGACTTCAAGGTCATAACCACTCCCGGCACAGAGAGGATTGTGCGCCTGGCCTTTGAGTATGCCAAGAAGAACGGCATCAAGCGGGTCTCGGCAGTGACCAAGGCCAATGTGATCAAGGCCACGGACGGCAAATTCCTGGATACGGCCAGGAGGGTGGCAGCCGAATACCCGGAAATCGCCTTCGATGACTGGTTTGTGGATATCATGGCCGCCAAGCTGGTGGATGAGAAGAGGAGGCGCGACTTCAAGGTCATAGTCCTGCCCAACCTCTACGGCGACATACTCACCGATGAGGCGGCAGAGTTTCAGGGAGGCGTTGGCACCGCCGGAAGCGCCAACATAGGCAAGCGCTACGCCATGTTCGAGGCCATCCACGGCTCAGCTCCGCGCATGGTGGAGGAGGGCCGGGCCGCTTACGCCGATCCGGCCAGCATGATGAGGGCCTGCGTAATGCTGCTGCGGCATATAGGCTTCACCGAGCAGGCGGCCAGGATGGAGATGGCTCTGGATATCTGCGGCCAGTTCGAGTGCAGGCTGGCTTTGACCGGCAGAGCCGACGGTGCGACCTGCGATCAGTTTGCCGACTATGTCATGGAAACCCTCCAGGACCCCAATCTGGAGAGCCGGGCTAAAGGCTATGCAAAGCTTTAGCTAAAATAATCGCCTAGCAGTATTCGTGGAAAATTTATCAGCAGCATTCTTAAGCCTGAGCCGGGAGGAGCGCTCCCTGCTCAGTGCCATTGAATCCGGGATGAAGACTCACCAGTGGGTCCCGTCTTTTGTCATATCAGAGATATCCGGCCTGCCGGCACGCAAGGTGGACTTTCTGCTGGGAGAGCTATTTGAAAAGAAGCTGGTAGAGCGGGAGAGCCTGCACTACCTGGGCTACCGCATTGATTTTGATGCCTATGACCTTCTGGCACTGTCCGATTTGGTGAAAAAAGGAGCATTGAACGCCATAGGCGAGAGAATCGGGGTGGGAAAGGAGTCTGTGGTGTACGAAGCCTTTGGTGAGATGCCTCTGGCGCTCAAGTTCCATCGCCAGGGAAGAACCAGCTTCAAGCATGTGCGCCGCCTGCGCGATCACCTTTCAGACAAATCCAAAGTTCCCTGGCTTTATGCCGCTTCTTTAGCCGCCAGGCACGAGCACCAGATCATGGAAAAGCTCTGCCAAAAGGTTTCCATTCCTAAACCCGTTGCCCTCAGCAGGCATGTTCTGGCCATGGAATTTGTGAGCGGCCCGTCTCTTAATCGGATCAGCCTCTCCGATCCAGGCGATGGACTGGACCTGATCCTGGAAGAGGTGGCTGCCGCCCTGCGGCTGGGCATAATTCACGCCGATTTGAGCGAGTTCAACATAATGGTCCCGGAATCCGGCCCCAAGATCATCGACTGGCCTCAGGCGGTAGAGATCAATCACCCCCATGCTCAGGAGCTTTTGCAGAGGGATCTGGCCAACGTATTGAGCTTCTTTAAGAGGAAATACGGAATCGAGATGCCTGTAGAGAACGCTCTGCAGCGAATGGGGGGGTCGGAGAGGATTTGAGCATATTCGGAGTGGACATAGCCAGCGGCTCGCCATCGGGCAAGAGGCCCCCCAGCTACTCCCTATTCATATTGGATGAGGATAGCAGTGCCGGCTTTCACATGATCAGCCGGCATAAGCTGATCCGGATGATCCGGGAGCGCCAGCCGGAGATGGTGGCCATGGACAATGTCCACGAGCTGGCGGCAGATAGAAGAGAGCTGATTGGTCTATTGCGCCGCATGCCGCCTTCCACCAAGGTGGTGCAGGTCACGAGCAAAGAGCGGTCGGAGTCTCTGGTCAAGCTGGCCCGCTACCACGGCATAGCCTTTGATCGCACCGATCCCCTGCAGGAGGCGGAGGCCTGCGCCCGGCTGGCTGCCAAAGGTGTGGGTGCGGCTCTCTCCGCCTTTGAGGAGAGGACCTGGATCAAGGTAAGCAGGCGCCGCTCGCTGGGAAGAGGTGGCTGGAGCCAGAACCGCTATACCAGAAAGATCCACGGCGCGGTGATGGGCCTGGCCAGGGATGTGGAAAAGCAGCTTCGAGAGTCGGGGCTATCCTATACCTCCCGGGCCGTAGAGGGCATGGGAGGATACACCCGTGCCGAGTTCGTGGTGGAGGCGCCGCGGGAGAAGGTGCACATCAGCCAGGGCTACTCCAGCGATGCCCAGGTATTGGTGCAGAGCATAGAGCGGGCTGAGCTGCAGTATAGGCCGCTGCAGCAGAGGCGCAGCTATATCATAGTGGGCTTTGATCCGGGAACGACCACAGGAATAGCTGCACTTAGCCTATCCGGGGAGCTGGTGGACCTGATCAGCTCCCGGGCCATGTCCTCCTCTGAGGTCATAGAATGGATTGCAGCCAGGGGAAGGCCTCTGGTGGTGGCCACCGATGTCTTTCCCACCCCCGGCAGCGTGGAGAAGGTCAAGAGGGCTTTTAGCGCCGTGCTCTTCTCTCCCGGGGCCGATATACCGGCCGAGGAGAAGATCGCTCTGGGGAGGGAGTTCGGATACAAGAACGACCACGAGAGGGATGCATTGGCTGCGGCTTCCAGCGCCTTTAAAAAATATAGAAACAAGTTTCTGCAGGTGGAGAGGAAGGCGCCGGCCGAGATCGATCCGGATGAGATCAAGGCACTCGTGGTGCGGGGCTTCTCCATTGAAAACGCCATAGCCGAACTGGTTTGTCCATCCCGCTCTTCTCCGCCGGCAAGGCCGCCTGCTCAGGCGGAGGCGGAGCCTTTGCTGGATGTCTCCCATGATATCGCTGCCCTCCGCCAGACCGGCCAGCAGCTCGCCGAGCAGGTGAGAATCCTGCGCTCCTATGTGGATGAGCTGAAAACCGATATCATGGGAAAGGATGTAGCCCTGGCAGCCATGAGCAGCAAGCTGGAGAGGTTGCGGGATAAAAGAGACCGGGAGATCAAGAGGCAGCATGAGATAAAGATCCGGGACAAGGAGATAGAGCGGCTGCGCTCTGTGCTGCGCAGTGAGAGAAAGCATATCAAGAAGCTGAAGAGGGCCCTGGCCCGGCAGAAAAAGGTGGAAGCGATAGAGGACACCAGTGGCCTCTTGAAGCTCAAGCCCATCTCCGCCTTCTCCCGGGAGGCTGTGCTCCTGGCTTTTGAGCAGTTCGGACTGGAGAAGGAGGATCTGATCTATTTGGAGAACGCCTCCGGCGGGGGAAGGAGCACCATTGAGCTTCTGGCTGAGAAGGGCATAGCCGGGGTGGTGGCCGGGGAGGAGATGGCGCCTGCCCAGAAAGAGCACTTCATGGACCTGGGAATACCTGTCTTCTCCAGCCGGAGCCTGCCAGTTCAGAGGATCGACAACCTGCCCTTCCTCCGGCCTGATGACCTCGCCGCAGCCAGGATGGCCTGGGAGGAGGAGGTTTTGGCGCGCCGGGCCAGAAAGGAGGCGGAGAAGCTGGAGAGC
>NOLC01000123.1 GCA_002256595.1 Methanosaeta sp. NSP1
GCCCCGCAAGGAGAGCAGACGAAAGGAGCCCTTCCGGCTCAAGGCCCCAAAACCTCTCTCATCCACAGCGGTCCGGCTCAGGATCTGGGCCAGATCCTCTCTCCCGCCGAGACGGTCCAGGACCTCCACCTCCAGATCGCCGTCCTCAGCCAGGGCCGGAACCCCCCGCACTGCCCGGGCCAGGGCCACAGTCTCCCGGCTGGCGGCGACATCATGGGTGCGGACGATATGAGCCCCCAGATATACAGCAATGGCCGTGGCTGCCAGGCTTCCCTGCAGCCTCTGGAATGGATCGGGCTGATGGAGGCATTCGCCGATAAATGTTTTTCGGGATAAGGCTGCCACCACCGGCCGGCCCAGGCAGCGCAGCCGCTTAAAGCCGTCCAGTATGGCCAGGTCATGGGCGGCAGTCTTCTCCGGTATCCATCTGCCTATCCCGGGATCCAGGATGATCCGCTCTGGGGATACGCCGGCAGTCTCTGCTTCTCTCATCCTCTCCCCCAGGAGGGGGATGATCTTTTCCAGACAAAGCAGGTCGCCGGCTCTCTTCCGGGAGGCCATGATGATCAGCGAGCCCTCATGCTCTGCCACAGTGGAAGCCATCTGGGGACGGCAGAGGCCGGAGACATCATTGATGCAATGAGCGCCGCGAGAGAGGGCATCTGCAGCTATGGCCGGCCTCTGGGTGTCCACGGAGACGGTGATATCCAGGCTATCCAGGATATCTCCCAGAGCCGGAAAGAGCCGCTGCCTTTCTAACTCCTCGCTTATGGCCGGAGAGCCCGGAGCTGTGGACACTGCACCCACATCGATGATGTCCGCCCCCTGCTTTTGCATGGCTCGGGCCAGAGACAATGCCTCCTCTGGTCCGGCTACCGAACCCTGATAAAATGACTCGCGGCTGAGATTGATGACGCCCATCAGCCGCACCGGCCGGCGGTCTCCCACAGCGACGCGGCCTATATAACCCTCTATCAATGCCCTCACACCATCCGTCGCATCATCTCATCTACTCCGAGAGCCGCAGCAATATGCCTGTTCTCCTGGCCCGTTCGATGGCCCGGTCCAGAAGGATCAGCCCCAATATGAGGTAGAACGAGGCCAGAGCGCAACCCCATGCCAGATGGTGCGGGCCGGGAATAAATATTGACCTGTAATACTCCAGAAAGTAGGTCAGAGGTATGGCCCAGGCCAGGGCCTGCAGCAGGGGCGGCAGCACATCCACAGGATAATAGATCCCGCTCACCAGCAAGATCAGGCCGCTCAGGCTCCAGGCGGCCACATCTGCCTTCTGGCCGAAGGTGAGTATGGATATGCACACGGTTATGCCTATGCTGGCAGCCATGGCGAAGATGCCGGCCAGGAAGGCCAGAACCGGAAAGATGCCGCCTGCTAAAAAGTTGAATCCGAAGAGGTGCCCGCTCACGGCAACCAGTATTAAAAAGACTACGCATCCCCGCAATATCCCGAAGAGAAGAGCTCCGAAGACCAGATGGTAGCTTCTGATGGGGGCGATGAAGGTGTTCTTTATGCTCTTGGACCACATGTCGAACAAAAGGACATAGGCCACATCTATCTGGGCCACCTGCAAGATGGTCAGAGCAATGGCCCCCACCAAAAGAAAGGAGACCATGGAGCCCTCCACAGCCAGGAACCGGGTTAAGAGGCCAATGGAGAGCAGGCTGACCATGGGCCAGAAGAAGAGCTCGAAGACGGTGAATATGTTCCTCCTGGAGATGATCCAGTTCTTGTAGGCCGAGGCCAGAAATCGGTTCAGCTCACCTTGCCAGCTCAATGAATACATCCTCCAGATCGGGCTCTTTGATAGCTATATCGGTTATCTTCGCTTTTGCGAAGAGCTTGATTATCCCGTCCAGGCTCTCCTCGCCCCGGTCCACTATGATCTCCACCCGGCCCTTCTCAGCTTTAAGTCCCAGGATGCCCGGCTGCTCCTCTAAAGCGGCGAGGTCTGCCTCTCCCTGATAGGAGACTGCTATCCTCTCTCCCAAGGCCAGATGCCTCTTGAGGTTGTGGGGGGTATCCAGGGCGACTATGCGGCCCTGGCGCAGAAAGGCAATTTTATCGCAGAGCATCTCCGCCTCGGGCATGTAGTGGGTGGACAGGACCACGGATATGCCTTCTTCTTCATGAATTCTCCTGATAAGCTGCCGGGTCTTAATGGAGATGTCGGGATCAAGGCCGGTGGTGGGCTCGTCCAGGAATATGAGGCTAGGGTGGTTTAGCATGGCCTTGGCCAGGGATAGACGCTGCTTGAGGCCGGTGGAGAGGTCCTCGAACCTGTGATCCTGAAACTCCCCTAACTCAAAGGCGTCAATCTGATCCCGGACCGTCCGGGAGAGAGCTGAGCCGTGGAGGCCGTAGAGCATGCCGTAGTGGCGCAGGTTCTCTTTCACCGTCAGGCTCCAGGGAAAGTTGGGCTTGGCTGTGCTGATGTTTATGCACTTGCGGATGGCATTCCTATTTCGCCTTGCATCCATTCCCAGGATGGACAGGCTGCCCGCCTCGGGGTAGATCAGGGTGGAGAATATGGATATGAGGGTGGTCTTGCCCGAGCCGTTGGGACCCAGCAGCCCGAAGATATCTCCGGCATCGATATCAAGAGAGATGTTATCCAGAATAGTTGATGATCGGCCAAAGAAGCTCTTGTATCTTTTGCATATGCCGCTGGCCTGCACAGATTTGCCTTTCATTCTCGCCACCATTGCCTCAATTCCGCCGCCTTCTCTTATCCCGGCTAAGAAGATGGGTCCTTTTCAGTAATAATGCCATCAGGCCGGCCAGGCCCAGGGCAGCCAGAGCCGGCAGCATCCAGCCATCCAGCCGGCCAGGCCGCAAGGATACGGTCAGGGGCAGGCTGGTGCATCTCTGCTGGCAGCAGATCTGGCAGCCCATCTGATAGTCCTGCTGCTTTGCATCTCCATCTATCTTCAGGGCGAAGTCGGCCAGGGCCAGAGAACCGGCAGGCAGATCCCCCAGGGCCCTCTCTGGACCTGAAGCCGAGAAAGGAGGCGCTGCCAGCAGCCGGGCGGAGCAGTTATGGAGATCCTCCGGCCCATCATTGCTGATGGCAGCTCTCAGCCTCTGGCCACGAAATAGATTGTGGCTTAAAGCCGAGCCCAGGATGGAAAGACTCTCGCCCTTTCCGGCCACAAACACATCCACGCTGAGGTTATCCCTTGCTGCCTCATAGAGAGGATATACCTCGCCATTATTCACGCTCACATCTGCCTGTCGCTGATATGAGACATCCAGCACCAGCTTGCTCCAGCCGCTGGCATTCTTCATCACGCTGACATTGTAATCCAGCATTGCCTTTTCCCCTGGGGCAATATCATCGATCCTCTCCGGCCCCGAGGTCACCAGGATGGGACCGGATCCAATGAGAGCGGCATCTATGGCCAGAGCATGGCTGCCTTTCATCTCCTCCTTCATCTCCATCCGGATGTCCTGGGCCGGGCCGCTCTGGTTTATGAGCATAAGCTCCTCCGGCCGGCCCAGGTTGGCCAGGTTGATGTGCAGGACGCCCTCGCCGGCCAGGAGGGCCGGGTTGGCTGAAGAAGCTGCCAGGGCAGGCCGGCCCAGGGACTTGTAGTGGTCGTCGGCGAAGAACATGATATCTTCGGCCTGGGCGCTGGCGAGAAGAAGCAGGACGCAGCCTAGGGGCAGAAGATTCATCTTGGGGGGATTGGACAGCCCTCCCTTTAAGCATATCTGCTTTACCCGCTCTGCTTCATTTTGCCTTTCTCAACGGGTGAGCAGGGTGGAGAGGAAAAAGGCCACTGCTGCGGTCAGGATGATTGCTGCTCCGGATGGCACATCCAGATCATAGGATATGAACAGCCCGATGATCACGAAGACGCAGCCCAGGATGACGGATCCGGCCATGATGGAGGGCAGGCCCTTCATATGCTGCCTGGATATGGCTCCCGGAATGGTGAGCAGCGCAATGACCATGATTATCCCCACCACCTTGATCAAAACCACCACGCTGAAGGCCACCATGGACAGGAGCAGGAGGCGCAGGCCGGAGACTGGAAGGCCGATGGCCTGGCCGTAGATGGGATCGAAGCTCAAGAGCAGAAGCTCCTTGTAAAGCAGAAAGACCAAAACCAGGATGACCAATGTTAAGATCAGTATGAGCAGCACGTCGCTCTCCGTCACGGCCAGGATGTTTCCGAAGAGGTAGCCGTAGAGGTCGCGGGCGTAGCCCCGGGATAATGTGAGAAGCATTATGCCCAGTGCCATTCCCGTGGCCATGAATACGCCAATGGCCGTGTCCTCGGAGACCCGGGCTCTGGAGCTGGTAAGGCCGATGCCTATGGCGGTCAGGACCGCCGAACCGATGCCGAAGGCCAGGGGATCGTAGCCCAGGAAGTAGCCCAGGCCGATGCCCCCGAAGGCAGCATGGGCTATGCCGTCGCTGATGAATACAATCCTGTTCAAAATTACATATATGCCGATTATGCCGCAGAGGACCGCTGCGGCCAGGCCTGCCAGCAGGGCATTTCTCATAAACTCATAGGATAGAAAGTTCAGCTCAATCATGTTCCCTCAAAACCCGGTGGGGCGTGCCGTGGGCTATCATCTCCACCGGGCAGCCGTAGGCCTTCTCTATGTCCTCATTGCTCAGCTCTCTGGAGCTGTGGTAATAGAGCCGCTGGTTAAGGCAGGCGATCTTGCTCACATAGGTGGAGACGGCGGTGAGGTCATGAGAGACCAGAACTATGGCCTTGCCCAGATCTCGATTCAGATGGCTGAGCAGTTCATAAAACTCCGTCTGCTGGGCGGAATCTATGCCTGCTGTGGGCTCGTCCAAGAGGAGCAGATCGGGATCGGAGACCAGGGAGCGGGCTACGAACACCCTTTGCTGCTCTCCTCCGGATAGCGCTCCAATCTCCCTCTCCGCCCTGTCCGCCATTCCTACCGCCTTGAGGGCCAGCAGAGCGCAATTGCGATCTTCCGGGCCGTAGCGGTGCCATAGGCCGATGCGGCTGTATCTTCCCATGAGCACCACATCCCGAACCTTCACCGGAAAGCTGCGGTCAAATACAGTCTTCTGGGGCACATATCCTATCCTGCTCCGGGCTCTGGCTGGAGGCAGGCCGAAGACGGAGATCTCACCTCTGTCGGGCTTGATCAAGCCCAGCATAGCTTTGAGCAATGTGGATTTGCCACCGCCGTTGGGGCCTATGATTCCCAGGAAGTCGCCGGAAAAAAGCTCCAGGTTTATGCTCTCTAAAACCACATGCTCTCCCTGGCAGATCCAGAGGTCTCTTATGGATAGTATTTTCTCCAATGCGTCCGGCATTCTTTCCATCATCCCGAGGCCATGCTATTGGCGATCTCTCTGCCCGCATAACTCATGTTCTCCAGATAATTCGATGCCAGTGGATCCAGGCGTATCACCCGGGCGGACATCTCCCGGGCTATGACCTCGGCTGCCTTGGGATTGAACTGGGGCTCGACGAAAATGGTGCTGATGTTGCTCTGCCTGGCCAGGTCTATCACCTGGCTCAAGTACCTGGGCCCCGGCTCTTTCTCCTCCACCATGAGTGGGATCTGCTCCAGGCCGTAGTCGCGGGCGAAGTAGCTCCAGGATGGGTGGTCGACCACGAAGATGCGGCTCTTGTTTATGGCAAAGCTGCGATTGAACTCCTCATCCAGCTCCATAAGCCGCCGCAGATAATCGTCCCGGTTTTGGGCATAATACTCCCTGTGGTCCGGATCGAGATCCGAGAGGCCGGAGCAGATGTTTTTCACCTGTCGGGCGGCATTTCTAAGTGAGAGCCAGATATGAGGATCGCTCTCCTCCCCCTCTCCCTGCAATAATTCAATGCCGCTGGAAGAGTCCAGCATTTTGAGGTCCAGGTTGGTCTCCAGCAGCTTGTCCATCCAGAACTCCAGCCCCGCCCCGTTCATGACATAAAGATCCGCCTGGGAGAGTTTTACCATCAAAGAGGGTGTGGGCTCGAATGTATGGGGCTCGGCTCCGGGGGGGACCACCACTGTGACATCCACCCGATCCCCGCCCACCGCCCGGACCAGGTCGGCCAGAGGGGCAATGGTGGCTGCCACCCTTATCCGGTCGCTGGAGGAGGCGGAGTCGTTCTGGGATAAAGCGGCATTATGCTCATCTGAGGATATGCAGCCGCAGAGGGCGGCAGATAGAAGAATAGAGATGAGCATCAATTTCAGGTCAAAATAGCCTGGCATTCGGCAGTACCTCTTAATCTTCTTTGCATTTGGATTCTTCTCCCTTCAATGGCATACGACCCAGCCCTTGGTC
>NOLC01000225.1 GCA_002256595.1 Methanosaeta sp. NSP1
CTGATTATGATCGCAGTGCTGCTCTTCCGGCCTCGCGGCCTGATGAGGGGAGGCTGAATTGCTGGATTATCTGATATCCATAGTGCTCACCGCCGGAATTTATGCCATCTTCGCCCTGGGCCTCAATCTGCAATGGGGATATGCAGGACTGCTCAACTTCGGGCATGTCTCCTTCATGGCCCTGGGTGCCTATACCACGGTTCTATTAGGCATGCACGGCGTTCCCCTGCCCCTGGCGGTTCTGGCCGGCATGCTCCTGGCTGGAGCATCGGGGGCCTTTCTGGGAATGGCAACCCTGCGGCTTCGTGAGGACTACCTGGCCATTGTGACCATCGGCTTTTCTGAGATCATCAGGTTCCTGCTGCTCAACTGGTCCTCCCTCACCAAGGGCTCCTTCGGGCTCTTCGGCTATCCCCGTCCGGGGGAGAACCTGGTGGGAGCAATGGATTACAATCTTTTTCTGGCCTGCCTGGTGATCGCCGTCCTGGCACTGGTCTATGCCCTTCTCGAGCTTCTGGCCAGATCGCCATGGGGCAGGGTCCTCAAATCCATCCGGGACGATGAGGCGGTCTCTATGGCCCTGGGCAAGAACTCATTTTCCTATAAGGTGCAGTGCCTGGCCCTGGGGTCGGCCATAGCCGCCCTCTCCGGATCTCTTCTGGCCTTTTATCTTCAATACATCAATCCCAATAACTTCCTGCCCCTGGAGACCTTCTATGCCTGGATCATGGTCATACTGGGGGGCAGCGGGAACAACCGGGGCACCATCCTGGGGGCATTCCTGCTCTGGGGCTTCTTCAGCGGGACCCGCTTTTTAGAGGGATATCTCTCCTTCAGCCCCTCTGCAACCAGCGCCGCGAGAATGGTGATCATAGGCCTGATTCTCATCGGGCTGATGATGTTCCGCCCCCAGGGATTGCTGGGCGATAAGGAGGAGCTGGCCATTGGCAGGTGAAATCCTCCTTGTGAGAGAGGTGAACAAGGGCTTTGGAGGCATTCTCGCCCTGGACCGGTGCAGCATAGCTGTAGACCAAGGCGAGATAGTGGGCCTGATCGGTCCCAACGGGGCAGGCAAGAGCACCTTATTCGACATCATATCCGGATTTGTGCAGCCCGACGCAGGCAGCATAGCCTTCCGGGGAGAGGAGATAGTGGGCCTTCCGGCTCATAGAATAGCCCGCATGGGTCTGGTCCGGACTTTTCAAATTCCGCGGGCCTTGATGAGGATGACTGTGCTGGAGAATATGATGCTGGGAGCCCAGGGGCAGACGGGGGAGAGGGCCATAGCCAGCATAATCCGCCGGCATAGGGTAGAGGATGAGGAGAGTATAATTCGGAAAAAGGCGGAAGAGATCCTGAAATTCTTCGATCTCCTGCCCATGAAAGACCAGTATGGCGGATCGCTGTCAGGAGGCCAGAAGAAGATGCTGGAGATGGCCAGGGCCCTCATGGCCGATCCCAGGCTGCTGCTCCTTGATGAGCCTTTTGCCGGGGTCAATCCAGCCCTGGCGGACAGGCTGATCCAGCAGATCAAGATCCTCAAGGAAAAGGGCTTAACCATAATGATAATCGAGCATGCCATTCCCTATGTCATCGCCCTCTGCGATGAGCTTTACGTCTTGAATAAGGGAAGTGTGCTGGCCCATGGCCGCCCCGAAGAAGTCATAGCGGATCGGCGCGTCTTTGAGGCCTACCTGGGGGAGGCAGATGATGCTCAATCTTGAATCCGTCAGCGCAGGATACACCGAGGAGAACATCATAGACGATATATCTCTGCAGGTGGAAAAGGGAGAGATTGTCACCATCATCGGCCCTAACGGCTCGGGGAAATCGACTTTGATGAAGTCCGTCTTCGGTCTGACCAAATTAAGGGGCGGCAGAATTGAGTTTCTGGGAAGGGATATCACCGGAAAGAGGCCGGACGAGCTGGTGCGGCTGGGACTGGCTTATGTCCCTCAGGAGAGGAATGTGTTCTCCAGTCTCACAGTCAAGGAGAACCTGGAGATGGGCGGTATCTCCCTCCCCGGTGGCCTGAAAGAGCGCTTGAGCTATGTGCAGGAGCTCTTCCCGATGCTGGCAGGTCGAATGGCTCAGAGGGCAGGAACATTGAGCGGAGGAGAGCAGAAGATGCTGGCGGTGGGAAGGGCTATGATCACCGAGCCCACCCTTCTCCTGCTGGACGAGCCCTCAGCGGCACTCTCGCCCAAGGTCATGGGCCAGCTATTCTGCGGTATCCAGGAGATAAACAACCGGGGAGTGACCATATTGATGGTGGAGCAGAATGCCCGCCGGGCTCTGGCCATAAGCGACCGGGGCTACATATTGGAGATGGGAAGAAACCGGTTGCACGGCCCGGCCAGGAGCCTGCTGGACGATCCCGAGGTATGCCGTCTATACCTGGGAAGAAGATAGCATCAGGCTAATCCTGCCATCTTTCAAAAAAATCATGCCAGCAGCAGATGCAAGCCCCCACCCACCAAGAGCGCCGCCACCAGCCGAAGCGCCACCGACTTCAGCGTCCCTGACACCCCCAGCTCCCTGAGCATGACCATGAATGTGGCCACACAGGGAAAATACATGGCCAAAACCACCGAGGCAATGACCAGTTGCTTGGCGGTCATATCCAGGGGAGCAAACATTCCTATCCCCACATCCTTTCGCAGAAAGCCGATGATCAATGCCGTGGCCGCATCGCTGGGAAGCCCTAAAAATCCTGATACCACCGGTCGCATGATCAGGCCTATCTGGTGCATCAGCCCGGAGAGGTAAAAGAAGTTCATCAGCAGCATGCCAAAGCCGATGTAAGGCACAGCCTCCTTTAGAAACTCCCGCACCCGGATGAAGGTCTTCTTGAACAGAGCGCTCATATTGGGCATCCGGTAGGGAGGAATCTCCAGGAATATCTCCGGTGACTCGCCCCCGATGACCTTATGCAGCAGGAATCCGGTAGCCACGAAGGCCAGGAATAGGGAAAGATAAACCGCCAGGACGTACCTCAGGCCGAAAGGTGCCAGCATGCCGAAGATCATGGCCGTCTGGGAGGCGCAGGGTATGGCCATGGTCATGAGCGTTGCCGCCAGGTACCTCTGCTTGGGCGACTCCAGAATGCGTACGGAAATCACCGCCGGCACACTGCATCCCATGCCCAAAACGCAGGGCAGTATGGCTGCGCCGTGCAGGCCGATCCTGTGCATGAAGGCATCCAGAATGATGCTCAAGCGGGGAAGGTAGCCTATGTCCTCCATGAACCCCAAGACCAGATAAAAGGGGATGAGGAAAGGCAGGACCACCCCCAGGGGAATATAAAGGCCGGTGGTGAGGATGCCAAAGGACTTGAGCAGCTCGGGAGTGTCTCCAATCAGTATCTCCCGCAGCAGAGGCGAGCTGATCTGCCCGTTGACCAGATCGGTGATCAGATCGGAGTAGGCCGAGAAGATGGGATCGGTGATATGAATGATTATCATCTCCCCTGTCTCTATCACCAGGCTGAAGCAGAGATAGAGCACCAGCAGGGCCAGAGGGATGCCGGTGAGAGGCTTGAGAGAGATATCCTCCAGATGGTCGAAGATGGAAGGATGGCGGTGCATCACCTTTTGAGTCCTGGCTGCTATCTCGCCGATGCGGGCCCATCTCTGGTCAGGCGAATCGAAATGAATGGCCGGAGGCGTCTGGGCACGGTCCAGTGACTGCACCAGGTCCCGGATGCCCTGACCGCTCACCGCTACCGTGGGAACCACCGGCACCCCCAGCTCACTCTCCAGAGCGGCCACATCGATCTCTATGCCCTTTTTAACCGCCACATCCCAGAGGTTGAGGGCCACCACCGTGGGCACTCCCTTCTCCAGTATCTGAAGCGTCAGGTTTAGGTTTCTCTCCAGATTGGTGGCATCGATGACATTGACCACCACGTCTGCCCCCAGGGAAAAGATCTTGCCGCAGACCTCCTCCACCCGACTGGAAGGATCAAGGGAATAGACGCCGGGAGCATCCACTAATGTGGCCATCCTCCCCCCCAGCTTCATAGTTCCCTCAGTGTACTCCACAGTAGTGCCTGGATAGTTGGCAGAGATGACCCCAATTCCCGTCAGATGGGAGAAGATGACGCTTTTTCCCACATTGGGGTTACCCATGAGAAGTATCTTCAATGCTGACTTCTTTTCCTTAAGAACGTATTTCAATCTTGGCATGATAGCGGGAATATGACCGCAGGAATGTGAAAACGGGAACAAGTAATAAAAAAACGCGGCGGCGTATCAGACCGCCAGCCTTTCGCCCTGGACGAGGCTGCCGGCCCGCAGTCCCCCCAAGAGCAGACAGGGAATGGTTTTCAATATGCACTTCTGGCAAGCGGTACGGAGTATGAGGCATCCGGTCTCAGGTTTTCTATGAACAGTTAAATATGAAACTCAAAAAACAAAAAATTTAGCGGTGAGGAGGTGGACGCGGCGGGCATGTCTCCGGGGGAGGGCTTATAAAAACTTTCGTATTCCTCTTAATAACGGCAACCAAAGATGTCCCCAGTACATGATAATAATCTGCATTATAGCAGCGAATCAATTCGATGGGCAGGCAACTGCTGCTCCTCACCGGTATTGGAATGGAACTGATCCAGTAATCATGAACGATCCATTTGTATTTGTCGGAAAAGGTCAGGCAGATAGCTCCTTGTGGAAGCCAATCGCAATCGCCAAAGTTAGAGATCCTTTCATAAAAATCCAATGGCACAAATCCATGCCTTCCGCCATAATCTATGAGACCCGGCTCAGCATATCCTTGCATATCGATGCTTTCTTCTGCACCCTTCCCCTCAATCAAATCCGCCCTCAAGATATCGGTACCGTCAGTCGAATAATCATATTGAGCTAGAGCAATGACAGGCGAAAGCAACAGACACGCCCAGGATAAAATAATAATGATATGCTTTTTCATCTTCAATCGTCTCCCTCGAGTATCTAATAAATTGTTGTTTTATGTATAAATAGATATCTATTATATTAGCGCAGATATATTCTGTATGTAGCAGGAATGGATCGGCATCGGATCAGACTTCCAGCACCGGGAAAAAGCTGGACACTTCAGCTCTTGGGAGGTCTTATTTACCAGGAAAAGCAATGCCCATAATAGCAGTCTGATGGATTGGTGCAATAATGTCCGGGAACAGATTTGGCCGTATCTTTAGCATCACCACCTGGGGAGAGTCGCATGGCCCGGCAGTGGGCGTGGTGGTGGACGGCTGCCCGTCCGGCCTGGCTATCGCCGCCGAGGACATCCAGAAAGAATTGGACCGAAGGCGCCCCGGCCAAAGTCGTGCCTCCACCTCCCGCCAGGAGAAGGACCAGGTGGAGATCCTGTCGGGCATTTTCGAGGGGCGCACCACGGGAACGCCCATCTCCCTTGTGGTATGGAATAAAGACGCTGACTCCTCAGCCTACGATCTCTTGCGGGACAGGCCCAGACCGGGACATGCCGACTACACCTACCAGATGAAATACGGCATCCGTGACCACCGGGGCGGCGGCCGGGCATCGGCCCGGGAGACGGTAGGAAGGGTGGCGGCGGGTGCAGTGGCCAGGAAGCTGCTGGAGGAGTGGGGCATCCATATCGTGGCCTATGTCACTGAGCTGGGAGGAATCAGGGCGGTGCTCCCTCCCGCAAAGCTGATGATCCTTCGCACGCAAGCGGAGTCCAATGCCGTTCGCTGCCCCGATCCGGCTGCGGCAGAGAGGATGCTGCAGCGGCTGGAGGCAGTCCGAAAAGAAGGCGACAGCTTAGGGGGCATGGTGGAAATAGTAGCCGAGGGAGTGCCGGCAGGATTGGGCGAGCCGGTCTTCGACAAGCTGGACGGGGACCTGGCCAAGGCCCTCATGAGCATAGGAGCGGTCAAGGCGGTGGAGATCGGGGCAGGCAGGGAGTGCGCCGGACTGAAAGGCAGCGAGATGAACGATCCCCTGATCTGGCAGGATGGCGGGGCAAGCTTCGAGAGCAACCGGGCGGGGGGAATACTGGGCGGCATATCCACCGGAGAGCCTATCGTCTGCAGGATCGCGGTCAAGCCAACCCCGTCCATAGCCAGGCCCCAGAGGACTGTGGACCTTGCATCAGGCGAGGCGGCGGAGATAGAGATCAAAGGCAGGCACGATCCGGCCATTCCACCCAGAATTGTGCCCGTGGCTGAGGCCATGGTGGCACTGGTGCTGGCGGATCATATGCTGCGGCAGAGGGCGGCAAGGCTTTGATCTATAAAGGCCTTATGATTCCTGGATCATAATTGCTCAGCTCGACTAATATGGAAATTGCATTTAAAGAA
>NOLC01000240.1 GCA_002256595.1 Methanosaeta sp. NSP1
GGTCATCCTCTCCTGCAGCTCATCGATGCTTATGGGATTGAGGGGCTTGCAAAGGATCTCATGGACCTTCAGCCTTCGAGGATGCTGGGTAGAGGCAGCCTGCATCACCAGGGAGGTATCACAGCCCCGTCCGGTGCCGGCTATGGCTATCACCTTCTCGCCGCCTGCAACCAGGCCGGCATCTGCGGCCATGAACACAATCTCAAAGCAGACCTTGAATCCCTGGCAGAAGCAGCGAAGCAGATTGGCCATCATAGTCGCATTCCTGGAGCCGTAAAACTCATCGGTATGAAAGAGCATGGTCCCGAAATGAACCTGATGTCCGGACCGCCTCAGCTCCTCCGCCAGCTCTTCGGGAAAGGCGTTGCTGTCTCTATGAAAGTCGAACTGATGGGGCACAACGATCAGCTTGACATCCTGATCCCTGAATATCTCCATAGCCCTTCTGGCCGTATCGCCGGTGGTGGAGGCCAGGACTATCTTCTTTATGTCCTTCCGATCCAGCCTCTCCCGGACCAGATCCAGTGTAGCCTGTGTATTCTGCGCTCCTCCCTCTTCGAAATAGACTATCTTGCCTTCCATGAGATATCGCCTCCCTCTCCCCCTCCTCATTGATCCCTGAACTGAAAAGAGATCAAAGGGCCAGACCAGCCGATCTGGCCTTATCCAGGAGGTCCTTTCGCCCCAGCACCGCGTCCTTAGCCGAGCCGCTATCCATGCGGATGATCTCCTTGACCTCGAATCCCAGCAGCTTCAATACGTCAGCAAATTCCGTGGTCGCCTTCTCGTAGGATACCAGATCCGGGTTTCCTTGACTGGTGACTATCACTGCCTTCTTTCCCGGCTTGAGACGGGACTTGAATCCGGCGTCGATCAATGAGTACATCCTGTCTTCCATCAGCCGAAACTGACCTGTGAACTGGAAAAAGTATATGGGCGATCCGAAAACCACCGCATCAGCTTCTTTAATATCTTGCAGCAGCTTTCCGACATCGTCCTCCAGCCGGCAGCGTTCATGGCTCTTGCAGTATTCGCAGGCCTGGCAGCCGGAGTATTTCATCTCGTTGAGGCTGTATTTCGCGGTCTGATATCCTGCCTGAGCTGCTCCATCCAGGACGGTCTGGACCAGTGTATCCACATTTCCGTTCTTTCTGGGACTTCCCACGATTCCTATGGCTTTCAATTTATTCACTCTCGCCATCTATCATGAGTACTATTTCATTTGAGGATTTTGGGCCATAAGCTTGATGCTCAGCCATTTCCTATAGTCCGGCCGGATGCAGAAAATGATGCCGTCTTTTCCATGTGCCCGGCAAATTCTCTGCCGAAATCGTCATCTGGGGATGACTCCCTTGCCTCAATAATCCCTCATACGCAGCGGATAATGCATCTGATTAGAGCAGTGACTGGCTTTGAGAATTGGCGGGCCGCTTTATCAGCGCATATGCAGTGCAGTCAAAATTATATGTTCCAGCTCTTCTCTAGGATAGTTTCCCACATGCTTATAGACAAGAGTGCCATTGTTGAAGATAAGCAGGGTTGGTGTCCTTGAAACTTTATATTTTCCTGTGGTAACCGGATTGAAGTCGGTACACAGCTTGCCAAAGACAATCCTTCCCTTAAAATCGCTTGCCATTTGGTCGATGGTGGTTTCCATCTTTTGGCAGGGCCAGCAGCCCAGCTCCCAGCAATCCACCACAAGAGGCGAATGGATTTTCAGCGCACTGTCCAGGGTAGTGTCAAATAATTCTACCGGGGTGTCAGGAAATATCAGCCTCACCGATGAGTTCAGATCAGCCGGAGCATCGGGATTAAGCTGGCCCTGCCCTCCCGTCACAAGCATCATAAAGACGATGGCCGTCAATGATGCAGCTTTCGCTTTAATTGAGTTCATTTATCTCTCCTGAATGCAGCGCATATCTTCGCACCCCAGAATCTGTCCGTCCTTAAGCGTATACACCTTATGCGCCTTTCTTGCCAGCTCCAGGTTGTGGGTCACTATGATCAGCGTCATGCCCTGCCGGTTCAGCTCCTCAAAAAGCTCAAAGATCATCTGCGATGTTGCTGAGTCCAGATTGCCTGTTGGCTCATCAGCCAGGACGATCTTGGGGTCGTTTATCAGCGCCCGCCCAATTGCCACCCGCTGCATCTCGCCGCCGGAGAGCTGGCCTGGCAGATGATGGCCTCGATCGGACAGGCCCACCATCTTCAAGATCCCGTCGATGCCTGCTTCATTTCCCTTTTTATGGCTGAAGAGCAGAGGAAGCTCTATGTTCTCCCGGGCAGTAAGCGTGGGCATTTTTTACCGCGAAGTCCACATCTTTCAGGGCATAGATTTCTTCTCTTCCCCGGCGATAGACCTTGGTCAGCCCCCTGGCTTCGACTATTAGGCTCATTCCATTCCACCTCTGATGGCCTCCATTGGGGAAAGACGTGATGATAGAAATGCGGGATAGATTCCGCAAACCAGCCCCATGAACAGAGAGAAGGCCAGAGAAAAGCCAACCAGTTCCGGGCTGAAAGAGATGAGCGAGCCAGATGGCGAATAAGGAAGCATACCCTTAACAAAGCTCTCGATCAGGCTTGATCCCACAAGAGCGGCTACAGTGCCAATTATGCCCCCGCTGATGGTGATGAACACCGTCTCCATCAGCACCATCTTGCCGATATCAGAGCCCGAAGCACCTATGGCCTTCATCATGCCAAACTCTCGAACCCGCTCATTTACGGACATGAGCAATGTATTGATGATGCCAAAGGCGCTGATGATCAGAGCAATCGCTATTACAGTGAGCAGAAGTGATTTTGCCGATCCGGCCAGGTTCATAATAGTCCCCATGATCTGGGTCATGGTCACAACCTGAATATCAGGAACCTTCTCCATCTCCTCTGACACCGCTGAGATGCGATTGATGTCTCTTACTTTGACGGCGATGGTTGTGATCTTGCCCTCTTTGCCGAAGACTCTCTGTGCCTCCTCCAGGGGGAAGAAGTGGAACTGATCGTCCTGGTCTCCGGTCCTTTCCAGGATGCCGACGATGGTGAAATTCTCTTTAGCCGGGCCGACGGGAAGCCTCTGGCCCACCGTCAGGTTCTCTTTCTCCGCCAGGTCCTTGCCGACTAGCATGACCCGGCTCTCGTTATCTTCAAAGAACCTGCCCTCAACCTTCCACCAGGGCTTGAGCTGAAGCATATCCTCCATTTTGATCCCATAGATGATATGGGGTGTGGTCTTGCCGGTCTTATCATCTTTTTTCAGGAACTGATGCATGAGCATGGGGGTTGCCAGCTCCACATCCGGGATGCGAGTCACATTATCCAGATCCGAGGCGGAGAGGTATTTTGGTATGACTCCGCCGTGCATGATGAGAGAAGCTGCCTCATAGGGGCAGCCTTTGGGAACGGCCAAAATATGCACTCCCATGCTGTTTACCTCTTTATTCAGCTCCTTCTCATATCCGGAATTCAGAGCCAGCAGGCTGAATAATACGGATATGGCGATGGCAACGCCGATGACGGTGAGACCGGTTCTGCCCCGACGGCGGGTCAGGTTCTTGGCCGCCAGGGTAAGGAAATTCATTGATATATCTCTCCGCCTATCTGAACCATCTTGCCGAGGATCATGGGATCGCCATCCTTGACTACCACCTCACCGTACACCTTTGCGTCCTCGCCTCTCTCCTGGGGTATGACGAAGTTGCTGGGGAGAATATCAACGTAAATGCTGCCGGTCGCGTCGTTCACTATAAACCAGCAGCCAGAGGGGCACTCGGTCTCTATCATCCCCTCGATTACCACCATCTGGCCAT
>NOLC01000153.1 GCA_002256595.1 Methanosaeta sp. NSP1
TTGATTCTCAGCTCAAACTAAGCCATGTGATTTGGCCAAAAAATACTGGTTTTGTGGGCTTTCAACTGATCATAATCAAGCCACCTTGGACCACAGATGGAGCGGCAAAGCTGAAATAGGGGCCCCCAAGGAATTAAGCCGATGCATCTAAGGGTCGTCCTGGTCCAGCCCCTCTATGATGGAAATGTGGGCTCAGTGGCCAGGGCCATGAAGAACTTCGGCTTTCATGATCTGGTTATGGTCAATCCCTGCCGGATCGAGGACTTTGGAATAGCCATGGCCTCTCATGCCAGGGATGTGCTGCAGATGGCCCGCAGCTTCTCCAGCCTCAGCGAAGCCGTTGCAGGGGCCAATCTGGTGGTGGGCACCACCGGGAAGAGGCTGGAGGCAGCCCAGCACCATCTGCGCCTGCATCTGCGCGTCCCCTGCCTGACCCCGGCTGAGCTGGCCGTCAAGCTGCAGGCAAAGGAGGGAACCGTAGCCCTGCTTTTGGGTCGGGAGGACTGCGGCCTGAACTCCGAGGAGCTGGCCCTCTGCGACCTGCTGATTTCCATACCCACCTCCGAGGAGTACCCGGTGATGAACCTCTCCCATTCCGCTGCGGTTCTATTCTACGAGCTGTCTGGAAAGGAGAGCCAGGATCGCGGCAAAGTGGAGATGGCCCGCAGTGAGAGCCTGTCTTTACTGGCAGAGAGATCCAGGGCCCTCCTCATTGAGATCGGCTATCCCCAGCATAAGATGGAGTTCACCCTGCTCATGCTGCGGCGCATCCTGGGAAGGGCGGAACTGACGGAGCGGGAGGCGCGCACTCTGCTGGGATTGATCAAGAAAGTTCGCTGGAGAATTGGGGCTAGGGATAGAGGATCTGCAAAGGGGCCTAAAGCAGCAGGAAAAGTAGATGGGGGCCGGGAGCCAGACAATTAAGGCGGATGGCAAACGCCTTGGCCAATCCGACTCCTCCTCAGGGATCGTTGAAAAAAATGGTTTGGGTCATCCTGGCAGATTCAGCGGCAGACGGCTGCCAGGCGACGGGAGGCATAGATTATTGAGGCCAGGCCCAGGCTCATGGATATCACTGAGATCAGAGCGCCTATCACGGGCAGATAAAAGAGAACATTGAGGATTACAAAGCCTATGGCAAAGCTGGCCAGCTCTCCTCTTTTCATCCTGGCCCTTTCATTTATCCATCTTCCCAGGGAGAAGGAGATGAAGCTGCTGCTGAGAAGCAGCGCCGCCAGGAAGAGCAGAGCCGATACCAGGGCTATGGGAAAGCCTATGACGCTCACGGCCAAGAGCAGAAGGGCCATGAATGCGGCCACGATCATGACGAAGCCGATTAAGATCTTCATGAGGGTTGACTCTCTAGCCTGCTCATCCACCTCCCGGAATATGCCTGGCAGGTACCTGACCAGTATCAGTCCCAGTATGAAGTAGCCCAAAAGGTAGACCAGGCTGAAGATGCTATAGCCGGCCATAAGGTCATCTCCTCTTCTGCCCTGATCCTCCATCTTGCGGAACTTGACCTCCGCAGCCGTGCCGGTATTGTTGAATCGACTGGCGCTCACAGAGAGAGTGCCGTTGACATTTGCAGCGTTGGAGACGGTCTCGCCGGCGATGTAGACATCCCGGTTCACCTTCATCCCCGGAAGCAGCCTGACTTTCTGCCCTGCCGCCACCAGATTGGTTCCAATGTCTCCACCCAGGAGCACTGTGCCTCCCGCAGCCACCACCTTTCCTCCCACATCGGCGTTGACATATACCTGGCCGCCGAGAGCCAGGACATCGCCCTTAACCGGAGCGTTGATGCTCACTGTGCCGCCGGCGGCGATGGCCGAGTCAACCGGAGCATTGATGCTCACCATATCCGCTGCAGCGATGATGTCATCGGCCACAGGGGCATCTATGGAGATGCTGTCACCTGAAAATGTCTGCAGGGCTAATGTCTGGGGAGAGAATAGAATTGCCATGATCAGAACCAGAGTCAACTTGATAAACCACATCCCAATCACCGCCATTACTCTGGCTCTTCACCAATAAATAATCGATGTAGCCGGGATCAGATTTATATTTCCCAGGCGCATTGCATATCTTGATGGGTGAGGCGTAAGAGATGAGAGGAATGCTTTTGGCAATGGCGGCGGCAGCGTGCATGATTCTGATGGCATCCATGGCCTTGATTGCCTCAGGCGCTGATTCGTCCTCCAGCGATCGATTGGCCCAGAACGTAAGCGAGCATTCCTGGATATTCGTCAACGGCTATTTGGAGGAGTCCAGAATCCTGCAGACCCATGCCGGATTTGCCGGGCAGAAGGTGGTGCTTGGCACCAGGGGCTCGGGCATGGCCACCCGAACCATAGACTCAATGGTCTACAATGGCGAAGAGGATTGCAGCCTGGGCAAATGCATGGTTGATGGCATCTCTCTCACCATATCGGGCAATTACGATTATCGGCCTTATATCCCTCCCATGACCCAGAGCGATCTCAAGAATGCTCTCTGCGCCAAGAATTACGAGGTTGGTTCGGTCTTCTCTGAGAGCTACGATATCGACAAGGATCTGATCAAGGACACCAAGATCTACCAGAATGACAGCTTCTCTGTCTATGAGATCAGCTCTGAGATCCAGGGCACGGCCAGGATAGGCCAGAGGGTTCAGAAGAATGCCAGGACCTCGCCGACCTATATGATGAACGGCAAGTACATGGGCTATGCCCAGATAAGGTCTGAGCTGGTGGCAGGAAATACCTCGGTCTTGACCCTGCCCTGCCCTTAAGTCGAAAAGGCCGGATTGAAAGATCCATTTTAAGACAACGGCTTAAAGAAGAACATGGGCGTGGGCCATGGATACTGCTTCTCTCATCTCTTCTTCCATCTCTGAGTAGTGCAGGTGGCTCGCGCAGCGGCAATCGCTGCAGCCGAAGCGGGGCACTGATACCAGCCTCTCGCCAATGGCCCGGGCAATGCGGCACTCCAGATCCAGATCGGTCCTGGTGATCACCTCCTGCCTCAATTGGCAGCAGGGCAGAAGATAATCGATGTGCCATCTTCTGGTCTTGTTGATGCCTTTGGTCACCGCAGCGTGACGGTCCAGGCGCTTGAGACCGCCAGGGCCCCTGGCCGAGCCGGTATAGGAATAGAAGCCTTTAGGGAAATGGATTCCGCCCAGCGAGCCAACTTCAATCCTCTCTGCCCTGGGCAGGCATAGGATCAGGGTATAAATTCCCGGCTCTTTTCCGTGCTCTTGCATGAGATCGATATCAAACGCGCTAATACTTTAGCTTGATGGCTTTTTGGAGGATCTATGGAGAAGATATAAGAGATGCATATTAAAGGAAGACTTTTCTAGGATGAAGAAGCTAATGGGCTTGGGGTGAAAAGTAAGTGAAGTTATTATATGTTGCAGCTTTAATGCTGATGATATCTGCCGTAGCAATGGCAGAGCCTGATAGCCAGCAGGTTGGACCTTATACAGTATCGTTTGATCTGGATTCCGATTACCAGATTCAAATCGCAGAGCCCATGGAGAGTGATGTAGGCACTGTTTATAGCATAGCACTTTTCGAAGACTAAAACCCTCAATACAATGAGCATGATGCTCCAGGGTCTCAATTCCACAAACGTGGAAGACATGGCCATAGATGGAAAGGATGGCTTCCTGATTACTGCTGAGCCCTTCGAGGCCGCTGCCGATGGGCCAAGCAATGTGTATAAAGCCGTATATTGGCTGGATAGTATCGACTGCGAATGCGGCCCGGTCTCTGTAGGTACGACCAGCGTCACCATCACCTCCACCTATCCACTGGATGTAACAGAGGGCCTGCTTTCCAGCCTGAGCGTGGTGAAGGGAGAAGCTTCCTCCATGGCTACTGCCACCGACGGGCAGGATTTTCCTCCCAATTAAACCGCTGAATCCAGAGAGCGGGATGCTTTAGAGCATGGGGCAGGCAGGTTCTGCCCCGGCATCTTTTCTTTTTCTTGCAGCTGCTTTGGCCAGATGGCTATTTTAGAAATGGGCATTATGTCATTGGCCTGCCCTAATGGCTGCTTTTTAGCCTGGGCGTCTTTGGCAAGGCAGATCGCCGAGCATCGCGGTCTCGGGAAAGTACTTATCCCAGAAGCATACAAGCTCAATGCTCGGTCCTCTTCCGGATTTTTCTGGCGGGAAGGGCCAGGCGAAGTTCAGGGCGGGGTTTGCCAAGCTGGCCAAAGGCGCGGGACTTAAGATCCCGTCTCGCAGGAGTTCGCGGGTTCGAATCCCGTACCCCGCATTATTGCCGATGATTCTGCTTTTCTCATGTAAATGGAGATTGCAGAGTCGACGAATCTCGATTTTCATCCGCCTCGAATTAGCCATGTCCAGAGGCACATAGCCGTTTTAGATATCGTTCTGACTGAGACGCTACCATGAACAGGGAAAGATTGGGCCTGTGGGGCAGTCTAAGGTTAGAAAAGATCAAGCCAACCACCAGCAGCTTTATGTAGCATAAAGTCAAGCCTTTGCCTATATTGGAGAAATTACAAATGGTAACTGGAACCGTGAAGTTTTTCAACCGAGTCAAGAGCTTTGGATTTATAGCAGGCGACGATGGAAAGGACTATTTTGTCCATGCAACTGGTTTGAAGCCTAATGTCACTATCGATGAAGGCGACAAGGTAAGCTTTGAAGTAATCGAGGGTGAGAAAGGCCCCAAGGCAGACAAAGTAGAAAAACAGTAGAGCGGCTTTATTTAAATCGACAGCATAGAGTCGATTTTAGAGCTGAGCATCAATTATATCACTTTTTTGGCAATTCCTGTAGCTTATGCGCGCCATCCATTTTAAATTAAGCGTTTCTTATCTGCTATCCTGGACTGCCGCAGCTCATCCCTCTTAGATTTGATTCATACGACCTCTACATAAAAATTGGCCTTAAATATGGCCAATGCCTCTCATCTGTTGTCAATAACGAACTCGGAGGTGCTAATAGATCATGAAAAAGGGAAGAGCATTCAAAGTGATGCTGTTATTGGCAGCCCTTATGCTGCTGACTGCATCAGTTGGTATGGCCGCTCCCCATTCGGGAGGAAGTCACCATCATGGATCCTACCATCCAGGAACCCACTACACCCACTACTACCATCAACCGGTATGGCATGGATGGAGCGGATACTGGGGCAACTGGTGGCCCTATAACTCATGGTGGTCCTGGCGATATTGGTGGCCTTGATTTAAAAGCAGTAGATTCCGTCGATTCTCTTTTTTTCCGTATTTCCAAGAGAGCAATGGTCTTTCTCAGGATTCCGGAACCAGAACACTGGCCTTATTGCTCCAATTATGCCAGAGACTTCCAACTGGGCATGGCTAACGGTCCAGATATGCAGGTGGTTGCCGATGGCCCGCGCAATCCTTATATCGCCTCATCCAATTGATAGTTGAAAGATACTGCTAACAATCGGAGTCAACCATGTTTCTTGATTTTATGAGCGAGGTAGAGGCGCTGCTGAAGTCCGCCCTGGAGCGCTGCGGCTGCAATTTGGAGGATGGAGCAAACCCCCTGGGACTGGACATAAGCCCCCACGCCGACCTGGCCTCATCAGTCGCCTTTCGCCTGGCTCCCTGCCTCAAAAAGAGCCCGGCGGCCATAGCCGTAGAGATCCATCAGGCCCTGCCTGAGGATCGGTGCTACGTAGACAGGGTGGAGGTCCTGGGCCCCTATCTCAACTTCTTCGTGAATCAGAAGTTCCTGGATAAAGTGCTGAAGGAGGCCCTGGCAGACGACGCCTGGACCGGACGGATGAATGAGAAGGTGATAGTTGAGCATACCTCGGCCAATCCCGATGGGCCGCTGCATGTGGGCCATATTCGCAACTCAGTCATAGGCGACAGCTTAGTTCGCATACTGCGCCGGGCGGGATGCAGCGTGGACGCCCAGTATTATATAAACGATATGGGCCGCCAGGAGGCTATGGTGGTGGTCGGCTGCGACCACTTCCAGATTGACGGCAGCAAAGCAGACCATGCCGTGGCCAGGGTCTATATCGCCGCCAACAAGCTCATGGAGACCGAGCCTGCCATCAGGGATGAGGCCGACTCGGTCATCGCCCGCTACGAAGCAGGTGACAAGGAGATAGCGGCCAAGATCCAGAGCGCAGTCAAATACGCCTTAGGCGGCATCGAGCAGACGCTCCGGAGGATGAACATCCGCCACGACTCTTACCACTGGGAGTCGGAGTTCGTGCGGAAGGGAGATGTGGAGGAGATCGTAGGCCTTCTGGAGAAGACGGGCCTCACCGAATGGGAGGAGGGGGCTTTTCAGCTTGACCTCACCTCCCACGGCTTTGAGAAGAAGATGGTCTTGAAGAGGGCCAACGGCACATCCCTTTATATCACCCGGGACCTGGCTTACCACCGCTGGAAGTCGGAAAACTCGGACCGCTCCGTGGACATCCTGGGAGCGGACCACAAGCTGGTCTCGGGGCAGCTTAGGACGGCGCTGCGTCTTTTAGGCGTCCGCGAGCCGGAGGTGGTGATCTTCGAGTTCGTCTCCCTTCCCACCGGCTCCATGAGCACCAGAAAGGGCAAGTTCATCTCGGCGGACGAATTGCTGGATGAGGTGGAAAAGCAGGCCTACGAGGAGGTCAGGCTGAGACGGCCTGAGGAGAGCGAGGCATTCCTCCGAGAGGTGGCTGCCCAGGTGGCGGCGGGAGCAGTGCGCTATGATGTGGTCAAGGTCTCGGCAGACAAGGCCACCACCTTCGACTGGAAGCAGGCTCTGGACTTCGAGAAGCTCTCCGCACCCTTTATCCAGTATTCCCATGCCCGCGCCGCCAGCATTCTGCGCCGGGGCGAGGCGGAGCTTAAGGCTGAAGATGTCTCTGCCCTCCGCTCCGATCTTCTGGCAGGCGAGTATGAGATAGCACTGCTCAAGAAGATCGCCCAGTTCGACCTGGTCATAGACCGGGCGGCCCGGGAGCTCAAGCCCCATCAGCTTGCCACCTACGCCCGGGAGCTGGCGGAGAGCTTCAACCTCTTCTACCGCTACAGCCCGGTGCTGGATGCAGAGCCGGATCTGCGGCAGGCCAGAATGGCCCTGGCCAGGGCGGCGAAAAATGCTCTGTGGGTGACGCTGGATACATTGGGCATAGCTGCTCTGGAGACCATGTGAGCCGCTTTTGCAGGGCCATGCGCCACAGAAGCTGCCCCTTTGCTCTTCTTCTGCTTGCTGCGGCATTGATAGTGCTGCTGGCAGCATCAGTTGAAGCTGTGCCTCAGGGAACCGCTGTCTGGACCGAGGAGCCCTGGACGGAACGGGCAGAGCGGCCCCCGGAGGCAGAGACGATGCTCTCCGATCCCATAACCTTCAACCTCAGCGGCAATGAGCCAAGAGATGTGCTTATAGGTGGAGCGAGGCACAATTATTCCGACTGCACCTCCGGATCCTGCTGCCCGAATCTGGGCAATGCCTCCGTCCAGTTGTGGATGGAAAAGGATGAGACCTGGCTGCAATACCAGCAGATGGCAGCCGGCGACAGCGTAGAGCTTATAGCCCATACCCCAGAAGACGGTAGCTCAGACCTGTATCTGATATCCTATGCCAACAGCAGCATTGCCCACTGGAGCATAAAATCCCTATCCAGCTATTACCATCGCCTAAGGCTGGTGCCTCAAGAGACCGGCAGGCTATTTTTGATCCTCTCACAGGGCAGCAGCCCCAGCAGCGCTCTGATTCTGGATGTCCTGCCCCGGCCGCCCGAGGCAGCATCCGTCTCTCTGGATGTGGAGGCAGTCCGGATCGGGGAGGCGAAGATAACCGTGAGGTCGGATAGGATCAAAGGCTTTGATGTCCAGGTCAATGGAGTCTTTTTCAGCAGCGATGAAAGCGATGGCTCTCGGGACGGGATGGCCAGCTTCGTGGTTGGAGCAGGCAAGACCCAGACCATAACCGTCTTCCAGAGGGAGGGCCGAAATATCGTCAATAAAAGCGAGCATGCCAGGAGCTTCCAGAGGGATCGGGCCTATACCCTGTGGCTGTCCTAGTAGCTCATTTCGGCCCCGCTGCATTTTGCAGCGGGAAGGCCGACAATGGGATAATATTAGGTTCTGTCAGATCTTACTGGGCCTGATTCAATGCCCCAGAGCCATTGGAGCGGCCTTTGCTGGCCATCGTATATCCGAAATCGGCTCTGGTATCAGTATCCTTTCCATCCGGCTGGCGACCATAGGTAAAGTCGCTATGCTCGTTGTCGCCGTGCTGTGGCGTTTTGTCCACCTCCACACCGGAGGCATCATAGAGATAGACGGTTCCATTTCCGGTGGTAATCCAGCTCTCCTGGCCGTCCACGGCCAAAAATCCTCTGGGATCAATGCTCCCCTGCAGGCGGATGGGGCCTTCCCATGCCTCATCGACGATTTTGATCACCCAGCCATCGATGTCCACGGCTGCGTCTTCCGTATTGTAAAGCTCCACCCAGACGGTTCCATTGTCTGGCGGGCTGAGCTCAAACTCGTTTACCACTATATCGCATCCTCCCAGGCTGCAAAGAGCCAGAAGGCAGCTAAAAGCCAGGAAGGCTTTGGTTACTATGGATTCAAGTTTCATCTTCATAACAATCTCCCCGTTTGCATCTTCATCTTCAGGTAATCAAAATAAAATTGTTCCCGCTTGTGCGTCTTGCAGGCCTCGTCAGCGGATATTCGATTCACCCTTGGTGGCTGATTTCAGGCCCCAATCGGAGTCTTTGTCTGTATCGTAGCCGTCAGGAGTCCTGCCGTAAGTGAGATCATTGTTTAAGCTGTCCAGTCTCTTGGCGGTCTTATCCAGTATCTCACCTGATGCGCTGTAGAGGGTGGCATATCCTCCATCATCATGAGCCCAGGCGGCCTGCCCGTTGAAGACATAAAATCCTCCCGGTGGAAGGATGGTCCCTGCTGGAACCGCCTCGAAGCTTCCCGTCCAGCTGCCGTCGATGATTTCGGCCCTCCAGGAGCTGATATCTACGCTCTGGTTATCCGGATTGTAGATCTCAATCCAGTCAACCTCCCCATCCGGCGGATTGAGCTCCATCTCATTGATCACCACTGATGCTGCCGGGCCAGCCAGCAAAACCAGCACAGCTGCGGCCGTGCATAATGCATTTAAAATTCTGCTCACACTCTTATCCTCCACATCATCCTTGATTAAAATCCATACCGTATTGTCTTTTATGAGCTTTCATAGAATTCAAGTATATTATCATATCGGACAGGTGGATTGGGCGCAGATCTGGAAAACGATTAAATAGTTTGAGAGTTATAAACGGACGCAAATATTAGAAAACTTTTCGAGGGAGATATAAAAACAAGCAATGAGGTGGATTGGATGATAAATAGGACACTGCGGGGGAGATTTATGCCCCTGGGGAAGATGCTGCTATTCTGCTGCATCATGGCTGGCCTCATGGCCGGCTTTGCATCGGCCCAAGAAAACGCTACAAACAACAGTACCTGCACGGGAGCAGAGCTGGGAATCTATGCCAACATGGCCTTCTGTCTTCCACCCGAGGTATTGGTCGAGCCGGAAACCATAGGGGAAGCCAATTATTCCAGTGGAAGTGAGGTGGCAGCATCAATGCTTCTAGATGGAAATAGGGTGGAGCTACATCTTCTCTATCCCTGCCAGCCGCCGCAAGTGGAGCTGGAGGCTGTCGATCTGAAGCCATTTCTGGAAGCCTACGACCCGGTCTTTGCCCAGGCCA
>NOLC01000149.1 GCA_002256595.1 Methanosaeta sp. NSP1
GGCGCATCCTGGCAAATGTGCCAGGTTCATTTCAGTCGGGCGGTAATGAACAATATCCCAAATAGGGATAAAGAAACAGTAGCAGAGAAGCTCAGGCGAGGATTTGAAAACCCGGAAAAGATGAAAGAATTAGCTGAGGATCTCAGGCAGGAAAAGCATTCAAAGTCGGCGGATACAATTGATCGGTTCAGCCAGGACATCTGGAATCATAGGGCGTTCCCAGAAGAGCACTGGAAGAAGATCAGGACAACCAACGGGCTGGAACGGATAAACAAAGAACTCAAGAGAAGAAGCCGAGTCGTCGGTGCCTTCCCCAATGATGCATCGCTTCTGAGGCTTGACGGAGCCATACTCATGGATATCAACGAGGAATGGCTGACCTGTTGGGGAGTAAATGAGTCTGGATACGGGGCCGGAAATTTACAGAAAACATGGCATGCAACCGCCAAGGATCACAGAATCCTTTAAGTACCAATCTTTTCTAATAGTATCACATGGACGTCCTGGTTCTCTGCATTGACCGAGACAATGATCTGGGTCGCAAGGGCGGAGTGGAAAGTCCGGTTGTGGGAAGAGAGGCCAATTTAGATGCTGCCCTCAAGCTGGGCATGGCTGATCCGGAGGACTCGGATGTCAATACCATCTTTGGCGGTATAAAGCTGCTGGATGAGTTGATTGCCTCAGGCAAGTCAGCGGAGATTGTCTCACTGGCCGGAGATCTTAAGGTGGGACTGGCCTCGGACAGCAAGCTCTCCTCCCAGCTTGATTCCATGCTGGCAATGCTCCATCCCAATGGGGTAATAGTAGTCTCAGACGGTGCTGAGGACGAGGCCATACTTCCCATCATCCATTCCCGGATCAAGGTCGACGGAGTTAGAAGGATTTTGGTCAAGCAGAGCCCGAATTTAGAGAGCACCTATTATCTTCTCAAGCAGGTCTTCACCGACCCCAAGATCAGCCATACGGTATTCATTCCTCCTGCGCTTGCATTGCTCATGTTCGCCATCTTCAGCCTTCTGGGCTACCCCAATGGTGCGGTGGTGGCCATCACCGGCGCGGTGGGGCTTTATCTTCTCTTCAGGGGACTGGGATTGGACGACTCCATGGAGGAGGCCAAACAGACCCTCAGAAAGTCCCTATATGCCGGAAAGATAGCCTTCATCACTTACATCCTGGCGGCCATGCTGGTGATCATAGCCACAGTGAGGGGATTTGCCTATTCCTGGCAGTATTACCACGAGCCCGTATCACCCGGCTTTTTCATTCTGGTGATGATATATCTTCATGAGAGCATCTGGTGGTATGTGGTAGCAGCCCTCTGCATCAATCTGGGAAAAGTGATGGACATGTATCTGGAGGGCATAAGAGACGCTCGCTCCATATCCTATATCTTTTTCCTCCTGGCCACCGGGCTTGTGATCTGGTCTGCCACAGGATTCATACTGGCCAGCAATGCCGATCTGAAATTCGGCATAGGCATGGTGGAGTCGGTTCAGTATCTGGCCATATCGGCCATTGTGGCCATACTCATCACCGTGGTGGGGGTAAACCTCTCCAAGCGCCTGGCCGGCGAGAGTACCATTCAGAGCATCAAATAATAGCGAAAAGATGAGCAGGCCATGCTAGAGATCAATGCATCCGGTGAGAGGTGTCTGTGCGACTTCACCTTTGACTTCTACTGGCAGCACCTTGGTTCAAGGCTGGATATGGACGGCACTGTGAGCGGCATCAGCTTTCGAAAGATGGTGCAGGCTCTGCGGCAAGGTGAGACGGTTCGCATCCAGGGCGATGCAGGCAGCCGCCTGGGCTCGAGTTTGGGAGTGGATCTTCTCCGGCTGGGGGGCAAGGGCGGCCCCATCGATCACACGGGCAGGATAATTGTGGACGGAGATGTGGGCAGCCATATGGGCATCTCCATGCTGCGGGGAACGATCTATGTCTCTGGCGAGGTTATGCCGCCGCTGGGAAATGTGGTGCAGGCTGAGAGCGACCTGTCCGGCTACAGGAAATTCGTCTCCATAACCGAGGTACTGGAAAAGGATCTGGCCATCCTTCTGCCCAATGAGGTTTCTGAAAGAGGACTGGCGATCAAAGACGGCATGATCAGAGATACTCTGGGAGCCAGGAATCCAACCTGCAAGGAGATCATCATGCAAGGCGATGCCGGTATGAGCACGGGAATCCTAATGCGCTCGGGCTTGATTGAGATCGAGGGAGATGCTGGGCCCAATACTGGAGTACTGATGCAGGGGGGCAGAATTGTGGTCCTGGGCCGGACGGGAGACTTCACCGCTGCGGAGATGAGGGCAGGGGAGATAATAATTGGGGGAGATGCGGGAAGCTTTGCCTGTGCTCGAATGAGGGGCGGATCGGTCTATGCCCGGCAGGGAAAGAGCGTGCCTCCGTCCCGAATGAAAAGTCCAGAAGACAAAGAGCAGGGCATGCTCAGCCGGGTCCTGGGCATTCCATTGCTGCATGCCATGATGTATAAAAAATTCGGCCTTTGATGGGCGAAAAATTGCTGATGCAAAATATAGATAAGAGCTAAGTCGCTGCCTTTTGTTCTGACCTTTTGGGGGCTGGCATTCTTCAGGGTGCCGCCTCGACATCAGCTCCCAGGACTATGGAGAAGATCCATTCGCTGAGCTTGGAGCAGTGCTCAGGAATGCATTCATCAATGCATCCTGCGCAGGGCTCAAAGGAATCAAGGGCAAGCAATGAATCAAAACGCCTGCAGCGGGGCTTGCTGGCGCAAAAGAGCCGATAGGTTCTGATGCCGTCCGCCGACTCTATCTCTCTGGAGATGAGATTGTCTTTAAGGAGCTTGGCCACGATGCGGGAGCATTTCCTGGAATCTATCTTCAAGACCTTCCAGAGATCGCTTTGCAGGGCTCCTTCCGGATGCAATTTAATATATTCCAGCGCCTCCTCAGCAGACATCTACAACCTCTCTTCGATAATTTCACTCAACCGGACTGATGAGGATGATATTATTGCCGCGCAGGATCACCGATCCTAAGGAGCGGGTCTTCTCGCCACCGACAAGCTCGACGGTCTCCAGAAGATGAAGGTTCAAATACTCGTCCACGCTGCTCAGCATTCCTTCCAGGACGTAACGGGGCGAGCCCTTCATCTCAACCTGGACCTTGCTGCCTACCATGCTCTGCACCTTTTTGGTTGGAAACATAAATCATACTCCTTGATTTGCCTCGGGCAATAATCTTGCAAATAAAATTCAAGCCCAATTCTCAGGCGGACACAACGCCTTTTACGCCCTGCACATTCTTTTTGAGCTCTTTCTCAATGAAATTCTTCAGCGTCATCTGGGAGAATGGACAGCCTGCACAGTGCCCTTGCAGCTTGACCTTCACTATCCCGTCTACGATATCCACAAGCTGAACATCTCCACCATCTACGCGAAGACCTTCCCTGATCTTCTCCAGGGCGCTTTCAACCTCGACTTTCATGCTCTCCATGAGTTCTTCAGTCCCCTTTAACCTTTATTGATGTAACCTTGTGCCCGATGATCGTAAACCTTATTCCTTTTAAAGCTTCCTCGAGCTCTCCTATGAGCTTCTGGCATTTATCTGAGCCCACCACGGTGTTGACCATCACACCAGGCTCGGAGTGATCCCGTATGGCTTTCAGAGCCAGATCCGGCTTTTCGCTCAGCCGGAAGGTCTTCCAGCTACCGGGTGCCATCCCTTGATACTCCACGAGATAAAAGCCGGTTATGCCCAGCTCAGTCAATGTATTTATGACCCGCACCAGATGCTCGTGGTCCACAAAAATCTTGACCATGGTCTTCATTGAAATCCTCAACATATATCGGTACACCGGACCTTAAATAACTTCGCTGTTGCGCTGATATTATCCAGATATTTTTTTATCCTATACCTGCTAAGCTGCTGCTATTATGGCCATGAGAGATATCAGAGATGTGATGAGGGAGAGGGGGATAAGCGAAGAGGAGATAGTCTCCGCTGCCATGCAGCTCTACTTTCCCCATCCTGGGGTGGAGACGCGCGAGAAGGCAGAGGAAGTCTTTCGCCGGGAGATGGATCTTGCTCTCTCCGATCCCAATTTAGCCCTTCTGATTTATGCCGGGGTGCTGCTGGAGGCGGAGGGCGAGGCCTGCAATCTTCCCAGCCTCTCTTCCTCTGACTATGAGAACGATCTGACATGCCTGATTGCAGACGAGGTACTGGGCCTGGCCATCGCTAAATATGTGGGCGGTTACAAGGGGCTCTTCGATTATGTCCGGTACGACAAGGCCAAGCCGGGAATACTATCCCGGCTGGGTCCCTTCATGGACGATGTGGTGGCCGGTCTGATCGGGGGAGTGTCTGCCAACATGTACACCAGGGCGGCGGATCATGCCCAGCGGAGATAGGAATTGAAGGATCTGCTTTTCGCTTTGAGGTCGGGGCTGGGCTGGCTGTCCACCATTCCCGTGGGCATATCCATGGAAGGGATAGAGGCCCTGATGAGGCATGTCTATGTCTTCCCTCTGGTGGGAGCGGCTTTGGGCCTGATCCTTGCGGGCATCGCTTACATAGCAGGGCTGGCAATGCCTGCCAGTCTAGTGGCCGTGGTGGCGATTGTGGCCATCTATAAGCTATGCGGCATAAATCACATCGACGGACTGGCAGACTTCGGGGACGGGGTGATAGCCCATGGACCGAGAGAAAAGAAGATTGCTGCCATGAAGGATGTCTCATTGGGAACGGGTGGAGCCGTCTTTGTGGTGGTGATAATTCTGGCCTGCTTCGCGATAGTATCCGATTTGCCGGGGGAGGTTCTTCCTATGGCTCTCTTGGCGGCGGAGGTCTCGGCCAAACAGGCCATGATCTGCTTTGCCGCGTTTTCCGTATCCCTGCAGAAGGGATTCGGCCAGATCATGATCGAGCGGACGGGGACACTGCATTTTCTGGTTGGCCTGGTCATATCTGCATTCCTCTGCATTCTGGCTCTGGGCCCCCTGGGGCTGGCGGTTCTGCTGGCGGCCCAGGGGGCGGCTCTCTACCTGGTCCTGGTGGCCAGGAATAACTTCGGAGGGGCCACGGGGGACGGCATCGGGGCGACCAATGAGGTGGCCAGAGTTGCGGCTCTGGCGACGGCTCTGGCTTTAGGAGGTGTTTTGCCCTGGACGCTCTGGTGATGGCCGGGGGCCGGGGCTCGCGGCTGAAGATGGGAGAGAAGCCGCTGGTTAAGCTATTCGGGCGGCCGCTCATCGATTATGTGGTTTTGGCTCTGGAGGAAAGCCTTGTAGACCGCATATTCGTCTCCACCACGGAGAATGTGCCCTCCACCCGAAAATGGGCCCAGGAGAGGGATCTCTATGTTTTGGAGACGGGAAGCTACGGATATGTGGCGGATATGATTGAGGCGGTCAAAAAAGCTGATGTCAGAGATCCCATCATGGTGATAATGGCCGATCTGCCCCTGGTCACTTCGGAGATCATCGACCAGATCATGGAGGTTTACCAGGAGAGGCCGGAGCCGGCCCTCTCCACCCACACCCCATTGAGCCTGCACAGCCGCATGGGGAGGAGGCCGGACTCCCTCTTCAACTACCGGGGCCAGCTTATCGTCCCGGCAGGCATAAATGTGCTGAGGGGAGCAGAGATAGAGAAGGAGCAGGAGGACTTTCACCTCATACTGGAGAGGATGGAGCTGGCGGTTAATGTCAATGTGCCTGAGGACCTTATGCTCTGCGAGAAGATCATGCAAGGTGATATCCTTTGAATAACTCCATAATTATAGACGGCGAGAAGTTCTCCGCCGATGACCTGATGCTGCTTGCCGGAGAGGACACGATAAAAGAGCCGGAGAAGGTCAAGGGCTACATGCTTTTAGTGGCCAGAGCCCTGAGAGATCCCTTCCGGCTGCCCTGGCTGCTCAAGGACATCTTCAACCTCTGCATCAAGGAGGAGGATCAGAGGGAGATGAGGCTGTGCCTGATCCGGGTGCAGGTGCAGGCAGAGCTGATGATGAACCAGGATATTCAGAGGTTTCAGCAGAGGCGCTATGTGGCCCAGGTGATTGAGATACTGCTCTTCAACGAGCTGCTTCTCGCGCCGCGCGAGCCGGTGGAAGAGGGGGATATGGAGTAAGTATTAAGCTGCGGAACTTTTTGCGGACGACCTGTCACAATTCCAGTGAGTGAAAAGGAAGTAAGACAATGCCCAGGTTAGCTCTAAAGACGGACTCAAGTTT
>NOLC01000185.1 GCA_002256595.1 Methanosaeta sp. NSP1
ACAAATAATATAAAAACTGTTTTTAAAATTAAATATAATTTTTAAATTATTTATAATTAAAATTATAAATTTTTGATTGCCTCAAATCTAAAGAAAAAGTTAGAATTGAATAAGCTTATGATAAGAGTTGTTTGGCTTGCCACTCTTAAGTTCGGATGCATCTGATATTTTGAATTCTCAGTCTTAGTGCTCGTCCTTTTCGCATACTAACCTACGAGAGTTGATTTTGCTTAACTCATTGTCCTCTTAGAGGGGTTTTGCTCCACTTTTACCAGCACCGCTTCTACCTCGGAACGCACCAGCTCCTCCCCTCTTATCTTCATCCTCCAGCCGTGAGTCCTGATAAGATCCATTTTCAGACCAGAGAACATGGCCGCAACCTCGCCTTCCCTGAAGTAGTGGGTGATGATGCCGCTGCCGCGCCGAAATGTCCCCGCTTCGACTTCCTCTCCCTGCCCCATCCTCATATCCTCCACTGAAAAATCCCTAAAGAACAGTCTGCCTCCGGGCCGGAGAACCCGCGCTGCCTCGCCGGCCAGGGCCAGGCGCTCGGCTAGTAGGAGGTGGCCAGCCACATGAAAGGCGAAGACGGCATCAAACCTTTCCGATTGAAGCGGCAGGCGGCAGCCGTCGGCCAGGATGAGGCTGGCATCAGGTCTGGCCTTGCGGGCCAGCCTCAGCCCCTGAATAGAGATATCGATGGCAGCGACATTCCAGGATGCTGGCATGGCCGAAAGGCTCTTTCCGTCTCCGCAGCCCATCTCCAGCACCAGAGAGCCTTCAGTGAGGGTGGGCAGATCCTTCGCCGAGCCGCCCCAGATCCTGCCCCGCTGAGCATAGTCCTGATTCCAGGCTTTGAGATGATCTGCAGGGCAGCGGAGTCTATCTTGGCTTTCCACAGCATATGCTCTGGGAAGCTGGGGCATTAATTTTTTGCCCGTGGCTGCATTCGTCCCGATGGCTATTAGTCCTGGGCCGCATCACTTGCCAAACATGCAATTGCTGGACCGCTTCCGCGGCTGCCTTCTGGGCGGAGCAGCTGGCGACGCCCTGGGAATGCCCACCGAGGGCTACACCGCCCAGGAGATCCGGTCGCGATTCGGGCCTATTCGAGAGATGATGGCAGCCCCTGAGGGCCATTTTCATTCCGGCCTCAAAGCCGGCCAGTTCACTGACGACACCGAAGAGACGCTTCTTCTGGCCGAGTCGCTCACGGAATCATGCGGATTCTCGGCGGAGCGTTTTGCGGAGCGGCTTGCTTCTTGGGGCAGCAATTGGACACTGGATGAGAGGCAGAACCGGGGGGTGGGATTTGTCACCCGCTCTGCTGTGGAGAGCCTTATTGCCGGAACAGGATGGCAGCAGTCCGGCCTGTCCATTTCCACCTGCGGCTCGGCCATGCGGGCGGCCCCCATCGGCCTGCTCTACCACTTCGACCTGACCATGGCAAGAAGCTATGCCGATCTGCAGAGCCTGCCCACCCACATCTCCCTGGCAGCCAGAGCGGCATCTGTGGCTGTTGCCGTGGGTGTAGCCTTAGCCCTGCACGGCTTTTCCAAAGAGGCCGTGGTCCAGGGAGCTGCCTCCTGGTCCAGCCGCCTGGATGGGGATTTTGGGGATAAGCTTCTCTATGCCTGCTCCCTGCGGGATTTGCCCGCCGGGGAGGCTCTGGAGTTGATCCGGACCTCTCCCCTGGCCATTGAGACTGTTCCCGCTGCCTTCTACTGCTACCAAAATTTCGATGCTGAGGAGGGCCTGATAACTGCTGCCGGTGGTGGGGGAGACACTGACTCCATCGCCTCCATAGCTGGATCCCTCTTTGGAGCAAGCCAGGGCGTATCCTGGATTCCCCGCCGCTGGCTGGAGCCTCTGGAGGGCAAGGATAGGATTGAAGATGCGGCCAGGGGCCTCTGGCAGCTTTCCGCATCCTTCTGCCGCTAGGGCGAGGCGATTTTATATCATTAGCTCCTGCTCCCTCTTATGATAGACGTAGGAATTGTGGGTGGTTCGGGCTATACCGGCGGGGAGCTTTTGCGCCTCCTGGCCAACCATCACCAGGCCAATGTGGTTGCGGTCACCTCCCGCAAGCTGGCAGGAAAGCCGGTTACTGCGGTTCATCCTCACTTAAAAAGCATTTATTCTCTTAACTTCGAGGCGCTCAACGCCAAAGAGGCAGCAGAGCGCTGCGATATTGTCTTCACCGCCGTTCCCCATGGCACAGCCATGGACTGGGTGCCGGAGCTGCTGGATGCCGGCACCAGGGTTATTGATCTCTCCTCCGACTACCGCCTGCCTGTGGATGTCTTCGAGAAGACCTACGCTACCCCGCACCGCGCTCCGCGTGAGGCAGTCTTCGGGCTGCCCGAGCTGCATCCCGAGGTGGCGAAAGCTATGCTGGTGGGCAACCCCGGATGCTATCCCACCGGAGCTACCCTGGGCGTGGCGCCTCTGGCCAAAGCAGGCCTGGTGGAGAGGGTGATCTACGACTCCAAGTCTGGCATATCCGGCGCAGGCGTAGAGCCGACGGAGACCTCTCACTATCCCAATATGTCCCAGAACGTCATACCTTACAAGCTCACAGCTCACAGGCACCTCCCGGAGATAAAGCAGGAGCTCTCCCGCCTTTCGCCCGGGATTAAAGTCAACTTCACCCCCCATGTGGTGCCCTCGGTGCGGGGCATACTCACCACTGCCCATGTCCTGGCCCGGCCAGGAGCAGAGGATGCTCTGCAGGATAAGAGCCAGGTGGCATCCATCTACCGGGAGTTCTACCGCAATGCTCCCTTCGTAAGGATGGCAGACGGCATCCCCAGGCTCTCGGCAGTGCGGGGCTCCAACTTCTGCGATATTGCCTTTGAGCCGGAGAAGGAGAGCGACCGGCTGGTGGTCATATCGGCCATAGACAACCTGGTCAAGGGCGCCTCCGGCCAGGCCATTCAGAACATGAACCTCATGGCCGGCCTGGACGAGAAGACCGGTCTATGGTTCCCGGGACTGGCCCCTTGATTGGAAAATGGGAGATGAAAGAGGATGAAAGTCAGAGACATTATGAATGTCAAGCCAGTCACAGTCCAGGCGGAGGCTTCGCTGAGCGATGCCGCCAGAATCCTGCGGGAGAATAAGGTAAGCGGGCTTCCGGTCTTGGATGGCGAGAAGCTGGTGGGAATTGTATCTGAGTCTGACCTTCTGCGACTGCTGTCTGTAGAGGAGAATGAGGGCGGTCTCTGGCTTCCCAGCCCCTTCGAGATCCTCGAGGTCCCATTCCGCGATCTGGTGAAATGGGAGAGGATGCGCCAAGGCGCAGATGAGATCACCAAGAAGAAGGTCGCCGGGGTCATGAGCCGAAATCTGCATGAAGTGGGGCCAAACGACTCCATAGAAGAGGCAGCAGGCATCATGACCCGCCACCGCATCAACCGCTTGCCGGTGGTGGAAGGGGGGCGGCTGGTGGGAATAGTGACCCGGGGAGACATCATCTCCGGTCTGGGGATGAGGCATGAAGAGGGTTGAGGGGGGCATATGCGCCGTCTCCGGGGTGAGTGCGGCGGGAGTGCGCCGGGGAAGGCACGGCCTGGCTTTGATCGTCGCTTCCGGCGCTGCGGCTGGCATGTTCACCACCAACCGGGTGAGAGCCGCGCCTTTGGAGGTCACAGCCCAAAACCTGGCTGGCGGCCACCTGGATGGAGTAATAGCCAACAGCGGCTGCGCCAATGCCTATACCGGTCCGAGAGGCCTGGAGGATGCCAGGTCCATGGCCAGGCTTCTGGCCGGTTTTTTGGGAACGGATGAGACAAAGATCGGCGTAGCATCCACCGGGGTCATAGGCAGGTACCTGGATCTGGGTCAGATCCAAAGCCTCTTTCTGGAGGCGTCGGCGAATCTGCGAAGCGATGGGACCGCCAGCATGGATGCGGAGCGGGCCATCATGACCACAGACACCAGGCCCAAGGAAATCGCTGTAGAGCATGGCGGCCTGCGAGTGGCCGGGATAGTCAAGGGGGCGGGAATGATAGAGCCCAATGTGGCCACCATGCTCTGCTTCCTCTATACCGATGCCGTGATCTCGGCTGAAAGGCTGCATGACTGCCTAGCCGATGCGGTAAAGGACAGCTTCAATATGCTTACCGTGGATGGGGACACCAGCACCAATGACACCGTCCTGATCACGGCCACGGGACGGGCGACAGGGCGGGAGGAGGACCTCAGGGAGGCTCTGCGGTATGTCTGCATGGAGCTGGCCAGGATGATGGCCCGGGACGGGGAAGGGGCCAGCAAGTACTTCGAGGTGTATGTAACCGGAGCGGCCAGCGAGAAAGATGCCCGGCTGGCGGCCAAGGCCGTGGCCAGGAGCAGCCTGGTCAAGACCGCAGTCTACGGAGCCGATCCCAACTGGGGGCGGATCATCTGTGCTGTGGGCTACTCCGGGGCGGAGATGGATCCGACCAGGATCACCCTGGGGCTGGAGGGAAAGAGTCGGGATGGCTCAGCGAGCCGGGTCTCATTGGTGGAAAGGGGAAAGATCGTTGAGGACGTGCTGGACCGGGCCCAGGAGATAATGAAGGGCGAGGAGATCATCATCAATATCGACCTCTCGCTCGGCAGCGCCAGCGCACGCGGCTTCGGCTGCGACCTGACCCACGAATATGTGAATGTGAATGCCAATTACACCACCTGATATGTTTCGCGATCAACGCCTGGGGAAGAGCCGGCAGGATGTGGTGGAGTACCTGTCCAGCCGGGATGCCGATCTGAGGATATTTCATTCCGACCTGCTGGTGGACAGGGCTCATCTGCTGATGTTAAGTGAGCAGAATCTGATATCCAGGGATATCTGCTACCAGATCATGGCTGCGATTGATGATTTGATGGCTGAGGGCCCAGAGGCCCTGGGGCCGGGGGAGGATGTGCATGAGGCCATTGAGGCTTACATCCTGCAAAAGGTCGGGCCTGAAGGAGGCAGGATGCACACCGGGCGGTCAAGGAACGACGAGGTGGCCACCTGCATACGCCTGTCGCTTCGGGAGGAGATGCTCTCTCTCATGGCCGGGCAGCTTGGCCTTCTCCAGACCATGCTCCATATAGCGGCTGATCACACCGAGACGGTCATCCCCGGCTTCACCCACACCCAGCATGCCCAGCCTACCACGCTGGCCCATCATCTCCTCTCTCATGCCGATGCTGCCGCCCGGGACCTATCCCGGCTGGAGGAGGCTTATGGCAGGGTCAATCAGAGCCCCCTGGGAGCGGCTGCCTTCGCCTCAACCGGCTTTATGATCGACAGGACCCTCACCGCCAGGCTGCTGGGCTTCGAGGGCCTGGTGGAGAACAGCATGGATGCCGTCTCCACCCGGGACTTCATCCTGGAGGTTTTATCTGACATGGCCATTGTAATGGTCAATTTAAGCCGTCTGGCGGAGGAGCTGGTGCTCTGGTCCACATCAGAGTTCGGATATTTGGAGCTGGACAACCTCTATGCCTCCACCAGCTCCATCATGCCCCAGAAGAAAAATCCGGATACAGCAGAGCTGGCCCGCGGCAAGGCCGGCTCGGTCTTGGGCAGCCTCGTCGCCGCTCATGCCATCTGCAAGGCACTTCCCATGAGCTACAATCGGGACCTGCAGGAGATAACGCCTCACCTCTGGAGGGCGGTTGACTGGACGGCAAGCACCATTTGCATACTTGAAGGCTGCCTTGCCACTCTAAAATTCAATAAGGAGCGGCTGGAGAAGAGCTCAGGGGCGGGCTTTTCTACAGCCACAGAGATAGCCGACTCTCTGGTGAGGAAAACAGGCATGCCCTTTCGCACGGCGCACAGCATTGTGGGACGGATTGCAGCCACAGGCGGCAGGCCGGCTCTGGCCGATCTGGACCGCATCGCCCTGGAGATGGCGGGCTACAAGGTCAGCGAGAGGGGCTTTGCCCAGTCTGATCTGGAGAAGGCTCTTGATACCAAAAGCAATGTGGCCTTGCGGTCCAATACAGGTGGACCGGCCCCTGAGGAGACAGAGAGGATGATAAAAGAGAGATTGAAGATGATAGCCCTGGCTGAAGAGCGGCTGGAACAGAGGCGGGAGTGTGCCAGCCGGGCCTTAGCAGAACTGAAAAACCTGAGGCCATCCTGATGCCATCCTCCAAATTTATAAACTAAAAGAAGGATTTGATAATCATGAATTCAATAAGATATGAGGCCATGGCCCTGAC
>NOLC01000168.1 GCA_002256595.1 Methanosaeta sp. NSP1
CGGCTGCAACCAGGATCTGCTCTTTGGCCAGGTCGACTCCGGTCACCATCTCGGTGATGGGGTGCTCCACCTGGAGGCGGGTGTTCATCTCCAGGAAGAAGAAATCTCCCCGGGAGTACATGAACTCCACTGTGCCGGCGCTGGCATAGCCTATGGCCTTGGCCGCCTTGACGGCAATGGATCCCATCTTCTCTCGCAGGTCCTCAGTCATGACCGGAGAGGGCGACTCCTCGATCAGCTTCTGGTGGCGGCGCTGGATGGAGCACTCCCGGTCTGAGACATAGATGGTCTTGCCGTGATTGTCGGCCAGGATCTGGAACTCGATGTGGCGGGGCTCGGTGAGATACTTCTCGATGTAGATGGTGTCGTCGCCGAAGGCGCTCCTGGCCACAGACTGGGAGGATGTGAGGGCGGGCATCAGCTCGGCCTGGCTCTGGACTATCTTCATGCCTATGCCGCCGCCTCCGGCCGCCGGCTTGAGGATGATGGGGTAGCCTATGGCATCGGCGATCTCGGCGGCTATGTCCGGATCGCTGATCCCCTGCTCGATTCCGGGAACTATTGGAACTCCGGCATCCTTCATGGTCTGGCGGGCTGTGATCTTGGAGCCCATGGCATCTATGGCCGAGGATGGGGGGCCGATGAAGACTATGCCGTTTTCCTCGCAGGCCGAGGCGAAGTGGGTGTTCTCGGAGAGAAAGCCGTAGCCGGGGTGGATGGCCTCGGCGCCGGTCTCCAGAGCAGCTTTGATGATGTGGTCGATCTTGAGGTAGCTCTGGCTGGAGGGGGCCGGGCCGATGAAGACTGCCTCGTCTGCATACTTGGCGAAAAGGGCGTTTTTGTCCGCTTCGGAGTAGACGGCCACAGTGGAGATGCCCAGCTCCCGGCAGGCGCGCATCACCCGGATGGCTATCTCTCCCCGGTTGGCGATCAGGATCTTATTGAACATCCCCTGAGCTAAGGCTCTGCCAAGGTAAAACCTTTTTGGAGGAACCGCTAAACTCAAGTCTCGATGATCTCTAACTGGAGGACCTGGCTATGACAATCCTGGTGGGCTGCAGCGGCTGGTCTTATGATGACTGGGTGGGCAAATTCTATCCCCTGGAGCTGGCCCGGAAAAGGGGTGAATGGTTCTCCTATTATGCCCAGTTCTTCAAAACCGTGGAGATCAATAGCACCTTCTACAGGCCGCCCGGCGAACTGCAAGTGCAATCCTGGATAAGGAAAGGCAGGGACCTGCCGGGCTTTGAGTATTCCGTTAAAGTTCCCCAGCTTGTAACTCACAGGGCTCTGGTCGAGGCCGATCTCGAGAGGGCCATCTTCTGGGCCGCCTCCTTTGAGAGGACCTGTGTCGGGCCCCTGGCAGAATCAAGTCTACTGGGCGCAGTGCTGCTGCAGCTCTCTCCCTACTTCAAGAAGGATCCTTCGTCCATCGATATGCTGAAAAAAGTTCTTGATGCCGTTTCTCACCAGAAGTACAACTATGCCGTGGAGTTTCGGCATAATAGCTGGCTGGATGAGAGCAGGAAAGAGTTGGATCCTGCCGCTCTGGAGATTTTGAGGGACAGGAATATTGCCCGCGTCCTGATAGATGGCCCTGGAATTCATGCCGGAAAAAAGCTGACTGCCGATCATGCCTATGTCCGCTTTCATGGTCGCAACTGCGACATATGGTATAAGGGTGAGAAAGAGGACGACCACAGGCTGGACAGGTATGACTATCTCTACAGCAGGGAGCAGCTTGAGCCCTGGGTTTCTCGCATAAGCCAGGCAGATCTCGAGGCGGCCAAGGTCAGGGTATACTTCAACAACCATGCCCGGTCCAAGTCTGTAAGGAACGCATTTCTGCTCATGGATATGCTGCTGATAGAGCACAAGTCCAAGGAGATCCGCCTCCAGGATCAGTTTACCCTGGGAGAGTTTTAGCTCAAGGGGTTTTGCCTTTCGCTGAGATGGCAGGAAATATTTGGTGCCAGAGGCCGCAGCAGATAGATGCACTGTTGTGGGTCAGAGACGGGGCTTTCTTTTGCGAATTGAGTTGAAGATGATTTGAAGAGCTGTGTGCCCTCATCAGGAATAGTGGTCCAGTAGCAGCCTTTCTTTATAGTTTCTCCATGAGACTGGTCCAGGAACCGGTATGTTCCGAAGCCTGTTCTCTCCATGCTCATCCTGTCAAAGAGCCCTAGAAGCTCCGGGTAATCCTGGTACATGGCGGAGCTTTTATTGAGCAATATCTGCGATGGATCCGTCTCGTACAGGATCGTCGCGTCGTCTGCTTTGCTCACCCATATCTTGGAGTTGCCACCGGGCTGGAATGGGGCCAGAACTCTTCCCAAAAACTGGCTATGGTTGAACATAAAGCTCACTGTTCCTATGAAGCTGCCATTTTGGTCAAAGACGGGCATCTCTGAATCGATTGCGTATAAGCCCTCGACAGCTTTTATAAAGTGGAATCCTGAGTAAAGCCGGGATGCAAGGGTATCATTTACCTGATCCTGCTCTTTCAAACTCTGTCCTTTAACGCCTTCAAATGATTCTGGCTCGACCTCGCGAACTATGCCGTCGGTATCGATGGTAATGCAATCGATCACAGAGGAATCCGCTGCAGTGAGTTTTGACAAAACTTCCCTGGCGCCCGGGCCATCGATGCCTGTTTTGGAGAGAGCAATGCTGGCATCGATGAGGGCGGTTTCGATTCTGGAGAGATTTGTGCTAACGGCGTCGCAGGCAGCCAGGAGCATCCATATGGGCTCTCCGCTGCAAGCCTTGGGCCCAAATGCCGTTCCGTCCAGGGACGGCTCATCATCGGCCATAATCTCCTGTTTAAGCTGTTCGGCATCCTGGCTCATGGCAGGACCTATCAACACCAGCAATCCCAGGGCCAGCAGGATGGCTCTATGCTCTTTATTGATCAATGTAATTCACCCCACGTTCAATGATGTCCATAGGAAATAATATTTCTCTTCTCGGAGACAGGTACATTGTGAAAGATGGTGAAAGCTGTGGCCAGCCAGCCGCAAGAAGGCCCTGATTCCATGATTAAGGTACTGGATGAGGCAGAGACAAACCGGGAGAATGAACCAACTCTAGCGTCTATTAAGGATGGAATCGAGGCAGCATGGCCGATATGCATCGGCTATATTCCGCTGGGGATTGCCTTTGGCATTCTGGCCCAAAAAGCGGGATTTGATCTTCTCGATATCGGCATCATGTCGACTGTGGTCTTTGCCGGAAGCTCTCAGTTCATCGCAGTTTCCATGCTCAGCGCAGGAGCTGCCCCGCTTTCCATTGTTCTTACCACTTTTGCCGTCAATCTGAGGCATGTGTTGATGAGCTCTGCCCTGGCGGTTTATCTGCATGGCGTCAGCAGGAGGTTTTTGTCCCTGTTCGCCTATGGGGTCACTGATGAGAGCTTCGCAGTCAATATAGTCAGGTTTCGGGAGGGAGGATGGCATCCACACTATGCTCTGGTGGTAAATCAGGCTGCCAATCTCACCTGGATAGCCAGCACAGTTTTGGGAGGATACGGCGGGCAGTTCATTGCTCCGAAAAGCTTTGGCATTGATTATGCACTCAGCGCCATGTTCCTCTGCCTGCTGGTCTTTCAGCTCCAGGGAAGGATTCATTTATTGACCGCTGCCATGGCCGGGCTCCTGGCCACGGCCATTTCCATATTGTTGCCGGGCAACTCCTTTGTGATCATTGCATCTGTGCTGGGGGCAAGCTTGGGCTTTGCCATCAAGAGATATGCTCTGCAGAGAGGGTGGCTCAATGCTTGAAGGGGAATACGACTTTATATTATTGATAGCGGGAATGGGGCTTGTCACCTATATCCCGCGCTGGCTCCCGCTGTTCTTCCTCTCACAGCGAAAGATGCCGCAATGGCTGGTTGAGTGGCTGGACCTGATACCGGTAGCCATTCTTAGCGCCCTTATATTCCCTGATCTCTTGGTCACCGGCAGTCCGCGCCATCTGGAGATTCTGCATCCCAAGTCTGTGGTGGCCATTCCCACATTTCTCTTTGCCCTGAAGACCAGGTCTATGGGAGGAACCGTTCTGGCCGGGATGATGCTCTTCTGGTTGGCATCAAAATTTTATCCTTAAACC
>NOLC01000230.1 GCA_002256595.1 Methanosaeta sp. NSP1
AAAAAAGAAAAAAAGGTAGGTCCCGCTCAGATGAGCGGGATGGCCTCGACTGCCTCTGGGTTGGCCAGCGCGGAAAGATCTCCGGTGGGCTTGCCCAAGGCCTTGGCCTTGATGACGCGGCGCATGATCTTGCCGGATCTGGTCTTGGGCACATCCTTGACGAATAAGACCGTCTCTGGGTAAGCTACCGGTCCCAGAACTGTCCTTACGTGCTTGGCCAGCTCCTTCTTGAGATCCTCGCTCTCCACCTGTCCGGTCCTGAGGATGACAAAGGCCACAATGACCTCACCCTTGACCTCATCAGGTTTGCCTATGACGGCTGCCTCAGCCACCTTGGGATGAGATACCAGTGCGGACTCAACCTCGGCGTTGGAGATTCTGTGTCCAGCAATCTTCAGCACATCATCGATCCTGCCCTGGATGAAGAAGTATCCATCCTTGTCCTTCATGGCCTTGTCGCCAGCCAGGTAGGTGCCGGGCCTGATCTCCCAGTAGGTGGACCAGTACTCCTTCTGGTACCTCTCGGTATCTTTGTAGAAGGCCCTGAGCATGGATGGCCAGGGTGTGGCGCTGACTATGTTGCCTCCCGAGCCGAGTGGCACCGGATTGGCTTCCTCGTCCAGGATATCGACATTGAATCCTGGCAGCGGGAATGTCGCAGAGCCGGGCTTGAGGGGCGTAATGGGCAGGGGAGAGACCAGGAATGTGCCTGTCTCAGTCTGCCACCAGGTGTCCATGATCGGCAGCTTGCCAGCGCCGAAGGTGTTTCTATACCACATCCAGGCCTCGGGATTAATGGGCTCACCCACAGATCCCAGCAGCCGGAGGCTGGAAACATCGTAGGGCTTGGCCCACTGGTCACCAGCTTTCATGAGCATCCTGACAGCAGTTGGTGCGGTGTAAAAGACGGATACCTTGTTGTCCTGAATTATCTTGTACCATCGGCCCAGGTCGGGGAAGTCCGGAGAACCCTCGTACATGATGCTTGTCGCACCCAAGGTGAGAGGTCCGTATACTATGTAGGAGTGGCCGGTGATCCATCCGATATCGGCTGTGCACCACCAGACATCGCTGTCCTTAATGTCGAAGACCCAGTGCAGAGTCTGAGCCGGACCGACGCAATATCCGCCGTGGACGTGCTCGATACCCTTGGGCTTGCCTGTGGTTCCGGAGGTGTACAGGATGAACAATCTATCCTCAGTGTAGAATCCATCCACAGTCACAACCACTTTGGCCTCGGCATCCATGATTCTGCTGTTCAGGCCGCCGGCGGAGAATCCGGAGAACACAATGCAGTGAATGGCTCCGATCTTAGCTATGGCCAGCATGGCAATGGGCAACTGGGGGATCATGGGCATATAGAGCATGACCCTATCGCCCTTGACCACGCCCAGGCTCTTGAGGCCGTTGGCGAACTTATTGACCTCCTTTTCGAGCATTGCATAAGTGATCTTTTGAGTGGGCTGGTCTACGGGCTCAGGCACGAAGATATAGGCTACCTTATCCTTCTTGGCGCCCTGGGCGTGCCTATCCACACAGTTATGGGTCACATTGCACTTGCCGCCCACGAACCACCTGGCATATGGAGGCTTCCATTCCAGGATTGAGGCATAGGGCTCAAACCAATCCGCATAGGTCTTGGCCATCTCGCCCCAGAACTGAATATAATTTGCAGAGCACCAAAGGCGCATCTCGCGCTCGGTTGTGAACCCCTTCTCTTTCATCCACTTCATGACATTGGAGTTCTCAGCCAGCTCTCTGGGTGCCTCGAATATCCTTGTCTCCTCTAGCAAGACAGATGTCTTTGCTGTTGTCTTTTCATCAGCCAAATTTGTAACCTCCTTTAATTAATGATGTCTCTGCGATCCCATTCGGCCAGTTTCTTTGTGGGCTCTTGGACAAATAAACTAGAAAAACCGGGGCTCCCACCGCCCGAGATAGGTCTCAGAACCATCATCATGTTTGATTATTTTCCTCATTAATAAGGTTAATGGTTGCAAAAGGATCTGGAGCATCCTTTTCAAAGATATAAAAGAGATGCTTTTAGCCCAAGATGGCTTATTTTCCAAGCTGCTTGCGGAATAATATAGTCTTATAATTTTATTTATATTTTTTAAAATTAATATTAAAGTGCGTAACTGGATATGACTCTATCGCGATTTAAAAATTTAGAATCTGTCCTGATAAATAGAATGGGTTTGATGGTGGCGTCCCGCCCTCGCTCTGTAACCAGAGCGGAGATGATTTTGCCCTCATACTGCTCATTTCTCCGGGCAGCAATATCCAGCCACAGACGGGTCATCTCTCTTGATCTATCTTTCTTGATGCGATCTGGCATGTCATAAAGCCTGGCTGCCGGTGTGCCCGGCCGGGCAGAGAACCTGGTGATGTTGACTTTATCCGGCTGCATTCTTTCAATAAGATGCATGGAGTCCTCAAAATCCTCCTCCGTCTCGCCGGGAAATCCAATGATGACATCGGTAATAATGCCTGTATCGGGATAAGAAGATCTGAAAGCGCTCAACAGCTCCGGAATATCCCCAGCATGATACCGCCGTCCCATCTCTTCCAGAATCCGGTCTGATCCCGATTGAACCGGTGTGTGCAAAAATCGATAAATTTTAGGGCTGGAAAATGCTCTTAAAAGCTGCCCCTGGATACCTAGAAGGCTGTCAGGATTCATCATTCCCACCCGCAGCATGAATTCGCCGGGGATGGCAGCCAGCCGGTCAAGCAGCTGGGCCAGATCAGATGCCCGGTCAGAGCCGTAGGCTGCCGTGTCCTGGGCGGTGATCTGAATCTCCGCCAGGCCTACGGCTACCATCCTCTCCACCTGGGCGGCTATATCATCAGGGCTGCGAAGATGGCGGAGTAGCCTCGGGGCAAGAGCAGGAGAGGCCAAAGAGATCCTCTATCCTCCCGGCAGAAGATCCATCAAGCGGCCCAAGTATTCCCCGGCAGGATAGGCCGGAAATCGATGCCGGCAATGCAGCCGGCAGACATCCTGCCACCACCAACCTTTGGCCCTGGAGCTGGCGGAGCCTTCGCAGAACCTTGCGTTCCGTCTTCTCCGTAACCGCACAGGTATTGAGAACGATTGCATCCGCCCGATCCATAGAGGATGGGATATGCCCCATCTCCTGCAGGGCCTCTGCCAGCTCCTGCGAGTTTCCCATATTGGCGGTGCAGCCGTAGGTCTCTATGTAAAATCTCATGCTTCAGCCAGCGTCATCTCATCTCTTCTTACCTGATATATCCCCACTATAGTGCCCATTATGGCCGGGGCCAAAAAGAATCCTCCTATGCCCGCCACCAATGCACCACCCAGAAAAGAGAGCATCACCAGCAGGGGATGAAGAGATGACCTGGATGCCACCAGATAAGGCCGGATCAATAGCTCTGACGGGAGATAGATGAGGGCCGAGGAGACTATAAAGAACAGCACCGCCCCTTCTGCGCCTGCCGAAAGGTAGCGGTAGAGGGATAGAGGTATGATCACCACCCAGGAGGTAAAGAATGGCACCATCCCGGCCACGAATACGATGCTGGCCAGGGCGAAAGGCCTGGGCATATCAAAGGCATAGAACACAGCTAAAGATATGATGCTGCCCAGTATGGAGGTGTAAATGGTGCCGATGAATATGCCGGAGAGGATGAAGTCTATGCGGCGGATATACCTCCAGCAGACCTGCTGATCCTCCTCACTGAGCATGGATATCATCGATTTCACCAGGCCTTCTCCCTCCAGGAGCATGAAGTAGCATACGGGGATGGAGATGATGAAATTGATGATGGCTAAAGATGCCACCCTTCCCATGTGAAAAACGGGGATGGAGGCGGCAACGGGCCCCAATATCCCCGCCGCATTCTCCAGCCCTCTCGCCAGAAGATCCATGATCCAGGGTGCCAGATCCCGGGAGGCCTGATCGGTGAATGCCGCCAGAGCTGCCCTTATCGCCTCCTGGTTCCTGGCCATGATTATGATCTGATTGGCTATCTCGACCATGCCCAGGCCCAAGACCAGGAAGATGGGTATGACTATGCATAAGACGGCAATCAGGACTCCCATCCTTCTTTTCCTGTGGAAGTGGTCCCGGATGGGCCTGCCCACATAGGCAAAGACGGTGCCCAGGATTATGCCGTCCAGGAAGGGAAAAAAGAAGTAAGCGACCAGAAGCAGTGAAGCCAGAGCTATTAACAGCATCCCCCTGTGCCCAGAATACCATCTGCCTGAATCAGAGTCCATATTTCAGTTGGCGGTTCTGGGTGGAGGAATAGATATGATTTATGCTCGCTTGAATTGGGCTGACGCAGATCAGGAGCAGGCCATCTCCACCATTGTCTCTAACTGCTCCTGCTTGGGACCGGGATCCTGATTCTGATGCTTTACCCAGTCATGCAGCTTTTTCATGGCCCTGCCGGAGTCGATGATATCTTCCGCCTTCTCCATAGCCTCTTTCAGGCTGGAGGCATGGCCGGCCATACAGAGCAATGGGGCGGCATTAAGGCAGACGATGTCCCTTCTGCTTCCCCGCTCCCTGCCGCATAATAGCCGCAGCAGTCTCAGAGCCTCTTTTTCCCTGCCGCCCCGATGCAATATCTCCGCCTCCTCCGCCGCCCTTATTCCCAGATCCTGAGGCATCAGGGCATACTCTCGGATGCTTCCATCTTCTGCCATCTCCGCGACGTAAGAGCGGCCCAGGGTGGAGAGCTCATCCATGCCCCGGCTGGCGTCCCGGCTCCTGCCGTGGACCACAAAAGCTCTCTTGTAGCCGATCTCCTTCATGGCCTCAGCAATAGGCCGGACCATCTCCCGGGAGTAGACGCCCCGCAGGGCATATTCGGGACGGGCGGGATTGGCCAGGGATCCGGCTACATTGAGCACTGTGCCGAATCTGATCTGGGATAAGATGCGATAGAGAGCTGATGGATGAACCCGGGGGCTCATGCCGTTGAAGATGCCTATTCCGGCCTGCTCGATGCTTCTTTTCACCAGAGC
>NOLC01000043.1 GCA_002256595.1 Methanosaeta sp. NSP1
GGCGAGAAGCTCAAGTTCCTGCTGGATGCGGCCATAGTGGTCATATCCATCACCATGGTATTCTGGGTCCTGCTCATCTCTCCCATGCTTCTCACCACCATGATATTCGATTTGGGCCTCTTTGTATCCCTATCCTACCTTCTCATGGACCTGCTTCTCTTCTTTGCCCTGGTATGGCTGCTCTTTAGAAAACTGGACTATCGAGAGCAGGGCCACATCCTCCTCCTGGCCATGAGCATTGCAGTGATGATACTATCCGATTTGATATTTTTAATACAGATCCAGGAGGGGACCTTTGTCTCCGGCAGCTTTCTGGATATCGGCTGGTCGAGTAGCTGCCTGCTCATGGGCCTGGCAGCTATCCGTCATGTAAATTCTCCTCCCCTGGACCGATCCAAGGCTGAGATCTCTCAAAGCAGCAGGGCCGGCTGGACCCATAACCTGCCCTTCCTGGGCATCGGGGCCGTGTTCCTGCTCTTCGTCTGGGAACAGGAATACCTGCGCCAGATCAACTACTCCCTTATCACCGCTGCCTTCGGGCTTCTCATCGTACTGATGTTCATCCGCCAGAAGATGATATTTGATGAGAGCAATCGCCTGCTGGCCATGAGCATATCGGAGGTGGCAGAGAGAAAACGCGCTGAAGAGGATCTGCAGAAGGCCAAGGAGAGAGCTGAATCTGCCGCCAAAGCCAAAACCGAGTTCCTGGCCAATATGAGCCACGAGATAAGAACTCCCTTGAATGCCATAATCGGCATGACCGGACTGCTTTTGAATGAGAGGCTGAACCAAGAACAGAGGGAATATGTGGAGACAATAAGGAGCAGCGGAGATACCCTTCTCTCAACCATCAACAACATCCTGGATTTCACCAAGATTGAGGCGGAGAGGATTGAGCTGGAGAGGCAGCCCTTCTCCCTTGGCGATTGCCTTGAGGCCTCCATGGATATGGTGTCCGGGGAGGCCAGCCGAAAGGGACTGGCCATGAGTTATGATATAGACCGGAGCATCCCGGCCACGGTCCTGGGCGATCCCGCCCGGATCAATCAGATCCTGATCAACCTGCTCAATAACGCCGTTAAGTTCACCGAAAAAGGAGCAATAACCGTGTACGTCTCCGGCCGCTATCGGGAAGAGGGAGACTATGAAGTTCATTTTGCGGTGAAGGATACTGGGATCGGCATACCTGAGGATAAGATGCAGCGCCTCTTCCACCCCTTCAGCCAGGCTGATGCATCCATGGCCCGCAGGTATGGCGGAACCGGCCTGGGATTGGTCATAAGCAAGAGGCTCACCGAGCTGATGGGTGGTAGGATGTGGGCCGAGAGCCTTGTGGGAAGTGGATCCACATTTCATTTCACCGTCCTGGTGCAGCCGTCCCTCCTCCGGCCCGCGGAGAAGGCTGCCGTCCCGGAAAGCAAGATCAGGCCGGACCGGGGCCCAGACATTCAGATCCTTCTGGCCGAGGACAACCTGATCAACCAGATGGTGACCCGGACCATGCTGAAAAAGCTGGGATACATAGCGGATGTGGCGGCAAACGGCCTGGAGGTTTTGCAGGCGCTGGAGCGTCAGCATTACGACCTGATATTGATGGACGTTCAGATGCCGGAGATGGACGGCCTACAGGCCACTCGGGAGATACGCCGCAGATGGCCGGAGATAGAGCAGCCGGTGATCATCGCCATGACTGCTCTGGCCTTGGAAGGGGACCAGGAGATGTGCCTGGACTCGGGAATGGACGACTATGTCAGCAAGCCGGTCAAGATGGATATGCTCAAGACGGCTCTGGATAAATGGAGCGGGAAGAATGGAGCTTGCAACTCCCAGCAGCCTTCTGGCAGTGCGGCGAGTGGCATCGGCCTGTGAAGAAGGTCCTCTTAAGATGCGATGCCCCGGCTTAGTCGCTTAGACATCTAACTTGATCCCGAAGAGCCTCTCGAATCTCTCATACTTGGCCCTGGCCCGGTATAGGTTCTGCCTGGTGTAGGGCTGGCCCTGCTGGCAGGCGGCCATGTCCCTGATCTCGGCTGCGGTGAAGACCGTCTCCAGCTTCTCCCTGGCGATCTCGGAGATGAGGGTCACCTGCTTGCCCATCTCCAGTTCTCCGTCCTCCAGCCACCGCCACTGCCGGTCGTACTGCAATAAAAGCAGATGCCCGCCAGAGCAGCGGGCCGATACCAGCCAGCGGTCAGCCGTATTGTGATATGCCAGGCTGTAAAGATCCGCCTGGCAGCGGCTGCAATAGCCGATCATATTCCTCTCCTTCGAGACCGGCTCCAGCCGCTGGCCCTTAAAAATTAGAACCAGGCTGTTCTCCTCTATCCGGTTCATCTCTGGGCCAGGACGTCGGCCATGCTGTAGATGCCGGGGCTTTTCCCTGCCACCCAGGCCGCCGCCCGCACCGCCCCGCTGGCAAACGAGGCCCTGCTGTGGGCCTGGTGCTTGATCTCCAGCCGCTCACCGGAGCCGGCGAAGAGCACCGTGTGGTCTCCCACTATGTCTCCGCCCCGCACGGCATGCACACCGATCTCCTTTCCCCGCGGCATCACGCCCTGCCGGCCGTAGACGATCTCCTTCTGGCCCAAAGCAGCCGCAATGGCCTCTACCGTAGCCAGAGCCGTTCCGCTTGGGGCATCCTTCTTCTGGTTGTGATGGGCCTCAATGACCTCGATGTCATAGTCCTTCAGAGACTGCGCTGCCTGGGCCACCAGCTTCCAGAAGACATTAACTCCCAGGCTGAAGTTGGGAGATATGACCGCGGCGCAGTTTCCCTCTATGGCTTTTCTCATAGCTGCATGCTGCTCGGGCGATAAGCCGGTGGTGCCCACCACCAGGTTGATTCCGAGCCTGGCCGCGGTGCAAACATTCTCCACCGCCGCTTTGGCAATGGTGAAATCTATGAGCACATCGGTGCGGCTCTCCCGGAGGGCTGCCTCCAGCTCAGAGGCATCCCTGACCCGAATGCCGCCAGGCAACTCTCTTCCCGCCCCTATGACATCGAGCCCGGCCACAAGCTGCATTCCTTCCACCTTGGCCGCCTCCTGGATGATCAGTGTGCCCATCCTTCCCAAGGCACCGGTAAGGGCAATTCTGGTCATGCTCTCTCGCCCAGCCTCTCTACTATCTCTTTCAGGGTTGCCTCTTTTTCAGGAGCCATCTGGCCCAGAGGCAGGCGCAGAGGTCCATTGGCCAGGCCCAGATACTTGTGAGCCGTCTTGACCGGAATGGGATTGGTCTCCAGGAACATGGCCCGCACCAGAGGGGCGAGCTCATAGTGAAGTGCTCTGGCTTTCTCGTAGTCGCCCTTGAGCAATGCATCCACCATGGCCACAGTCTTTCTGGGCGCCACATTGGCCACCACCGATACCACTCCCTGGCCGCCCAGGGCCATGGTGGGCAGGGTCAGATCGTCGTCTCCGGATAAAAGTACGAAGCCGCTGCCGCGGGTCTGCTCTATGATCTGAGACTGTTGGGACAGGCTTCCGCTGGCCTCCTTAATGGCTACGATGTTCTTTACCTGAGACAGCTTTGCCACCAGCTCCGGCTTGAGGTCGATTCCAGTTCTCTTGGGGACATTGTAGAGCACAATGGGTATGTCTGACTTCTCGGCTATATTCTTGAAGTGCTCGTACATGCCCCTATCATTGGGCTTGTTATAATAAGGTGTGATGAGCAGGGCGGCGTCTGCCCCTGCCTTGGCCGCATGACGGGTCAGCTCCAGGGCCTCGCGGGTATTGTTGGAACCTGTGCCGGCTATAACCGGCACCTTGGATGCCTCCACTGCGATCTCGACCACCCTTTTATGCTCATCAAAGGTGAGTGTGGCCGACTCGCCGGTGGTGCCGCAGGGAACTATCCCCGCTATGCCGGTCTTGCTCAGGTACTCGATATTTCTCTTCAGTCCCTCCTCGTCCAGGCTCTCATCTTTTAAAAACGGCGTGATAATGGCAGGAAACACGCCTCTAAACATCAATCTCCACCTCGCCACGACGAGTGCTTCTCTGGCGCATCACATTGGAGATATATCCTGCCACGCGATTGCGTATGGTCTTGTTCTTGATGTCCGTATATTCAGATACCTTTAACTTATTCGCTTCAAAGTCCGGGCTAAATGAGGTCTCGTAGGTTCTCAACAGGTCCATGGCGAAATTCTTGATATAACTAGGCTTTACGCTTCCCATAATCAACACTCCAGATAGAACAATTCTTTGTGCATCCTTGCCTCATCAATTTATATCTTCCCGTCCCCCAGGTCCATGGCCTTCAAAGTCCTCTCCGGGCAGCATCATTGGGATGTGGCCCCACTATAAGAGATAATCCGGGGCATCCGGGACATTGCACTGAGACCGATAGCGTTTCGCCTCGGCTCGGAGATGGGCCGCCTGGCTCACCGGCCCCACGCCCCTTCCCACCCGCATGCTGCCTAAAAGAGCATATTCGACAAATCTCTTGGCCCGGCGGGCCGCCTGCGGCAGGCTGCAGCCGCTGGCTAAAAACGCTGTCAATGCCGCGGAGTAGGTGCATCCCACCCCGTGGTTCTCCCCTGCCACCCTCCTGCCGGGCAAAAATAGGCTCATATCTCTGGTGGCCAGCAGGTCGGTGCAGTCCAGGTGTCCCCCCTTTACTATCACCGCACCTGCTCCCACATCCAGTATCTCTCTGGCGGCCAGGATAGCGCTCTCTTTATCGCCCACAGCGATCCCTGATAGCGCTTCTGCCTCAAAGATATTGGGTGTGACCACATGGGCCAGAGGCAGAAGAAGATCCTTGAGAGCGCTCGTCGCCTCCGGACGCAGCAGCCTGCCCCCGGCTTCAGCCTCAATCACCGGATCCACCACCAGGAGGATATCCTTGTCTCGGAGGTGGTCGGCCACCACAGCCACGATCTCCGCGGAGTAGAGCATGCCCGTCTTGGCTGCAGCTACCGGGAAATCATCAGTTATCGATTGAAGCTGAGCCCTGACAACATCAGATCCCAGCCCGAATACCTGCTGCACCCCCAGAGTGTTCTGGGCGGTGATGGCGGTCAGAGCAGAGGTTCCGTGCAGCCCCAGTACGGAGAAGGTCTTGATATCGGCCTGAATGCCCGCCCCCCCGCCTGAATCGGAGCCTCCTATGGTCAGCACAACCGAGGTCATAGCATTCCTTCGCCAGGGGCCATAGAGTTGGGATTAAGAGAGCTTCTTTTTCGCCGCAGCCACCATATCCTCCGGCAGGCCGTACTTCTCAGCAATCTTGAGCGCCTTTCGGTACAGCCCGGTCTGCATGTGCTGCTCATAAGATTTTGTCGCCGCCTCCCGTCTCATGCTCGCCGGAAGCTGGAACTGGTCAGCGATCTCGGCAGCATTCTTGAAAAGGCTGTGGCTCATGCTATTCTGGTAGGCATAGGTGGCTGCCTCACGGACCATGCTCTCGGGCAGCCCGAACTCCTTGGCATATTCGGCTGCCGCCAGGTAGAACTCGCTGCCCATCTTGCGCTGGAAGGAGCGCATGGCCGCATCCAGGCGAAGATCGGCGGGAAGATCATATTTCTTGGCCAGATCTGCGGCAATGGAATATTCGCCCTTCTTTAAGTTTGCATCATAAGCTCTTCGTACGCTCTCCTGGAGCATATCCTGGGGCAGGCCATAGTCAGCCTTGATCTTGGCCGCCTCCATATAGGCGCCCAGATCCATCTTGGCTGCAAACAGCTTTGCCCCTTCTGCGAGATTGCTTTCGGCCATAATCGGTCACTCCACTCCTCTCTCCCGGAGATTGGTGATAAAGGCATACTGGGTGGTGGTGGGCAGCTTGCGTCTCAGATCCCTCACCTCCGGCATATAGATGATCATCTGCTTGGAATATTGCCTGTCCTTTCCCAATAGCTTGCAGACAAGCTCCACCTCAACCTCGCCCTGTATCCGAGCCGAGCCGCTGCCGAAGTCAGGAGACATCTCAATAAGCATGGGAAGCCGCAGACGACTCCAGAGAAAACGGGGCAGGCTTGCAGAGATCAGATCCAGCTCAGACTTATCCGTGATGAAAAATGTGTTATCCTTTCCTCTGATGCCGGGCTTTTCCATCTTCAGAAGTTCGGCCAGGTTGACTCGCCTGGTGGGCAGATGCGAGTTCATGGTCTGGATGGTCTTGACCAGCACATTCTTGTTCATCGCCTGCCCCTCATCGGAAAATGCCATTAGCACTTGGCTACGCCTTCTTGCGATTTAATGTTGTCGTCATCCATCAGAATCGAAGCGATGGGCATCGGTGATGAGAGGCCATTGCGTTTATTAAAATGAATTTATATATTTGTAGATCAATTTATTCTTCTTGAGATTGAGACATCTTCGGGCCGCCTGTGCCACAGCGTCCCTGTCCTCGGCCCGGCAGTAGACACCAAAGCGCCAGGTGGCTTTGTGAGCCCGCTCCAGGATGCTTACCAAGGGGGAGACCTCTCTTAGAGGCCTAACCTCGCCCTCCACCAAGGCTGGAAAGCTGCCCTCCTGG
>NOLC01000102.1 GCA_002256595.1 Methanosaeta sp. NSP1
ATATATGATGAGGCATAGCAGTAGAGACAGCCGTGCGGGCAGCCGGTGTAGGGATTGAGGCTGAGCTTGGAGGGACAGGTGCATAGCCTGCTCTTCCAGGGGTCGAAAGGATGGAGTATCATTTTGGGCAGATATTATTCAGCCTATCCAGCTCATCGGCATCCTTTATGGACGAATCAAGACTGTAATCCTCGATCACAGGCTCAATGATGCGCCATTGCGGTCCGGCTTTTTCAATCCCACCAATCCTGATCTTGAGCAGGATCCGAGTATGTTCGCTGCTTCCAAGCGCATCATCCTGACTGTTCAGCGATGCGGCGGCCATGGACAGGGGCTGGAAGCTGCAATCAGAGCGGGTGCGCCAGACCCGGCCCACGGGCACAAGGGCCTCTCCCTGTCGCAGAGCTACGAGATACCTTGCCCGGGCCTGGCCATTTTTGCTGGTGGTCCATTCCACACCTACCACCAGTGCAGAGATAATATGAGCCGCACGGATGATAAAATCCCTCTCCGACAGCTCCCCCGGCCGGTATATTCCTTCGCAATCGCGGGCCAGCAATCCCGATGCCCCTTCTCTCCGGGCGAGGCAGAGATAATCATCCAGATCTGCGATATCCTTCAGATGCCGCTGTTCAGCCGGAGATATCCCATAAAAGGGCGCACTTCGAGGCGGACCCAATGCCCTGAGCATTCTCTGGCGGCGGTGGGCATAGGCCAAACTGCAAATGTCTTTGCCCTCGACAGCCAAGAGATCGTAGACCAATAGCGCCGGGCGTATGCTGCTCTTCCTGGCCAGGCGGCGACGGTTTATGTATCTGAGCATCTCGCTACCGCTGCAAATTCGGTTCATGGCCGAACCCTCTGGTGAATGGGAGCTTAAAAAGCCGATCAGAAGAGCATCGGCTACAAAATCCGAATTCAGCCGGCCCACATCCTGACAAAGACCGCTTAGAGATGAGGAGATATCCCGGAGCTGAGAGGAGAATATCCGGGCAGTCTCTCCTGCCTTATGGACCTGCACCCTCAGGCCGGGAAATTTGGGGAGATATGCCCCGGGAAAAAAATCCCCTCTGACGGAATAGATCATCAACCTGGCCGGGAGATTCGGCTGGATGAAAACCTCATCCAGCCTGCCCAGGCGGGCTATCTCGGCAATGCACCCCAGATCGGGCATCAGCCCGAAGGCCCTGGCCAAAGACTGCGCATCGCAGGCAAGGGCAGAAGAGATGGCCTCAATCATTGTCCTCGGTCCGAGACCTGCCTGCATGCTGCGCAGAGCGGTGCGGGCGATGAACTTTCCCTCCTCAGGGCTGGCCAGCAAAAACAGGCCTCTTAAAACCGCCGTCTTTCTCTGATCTGAATCGCTTCCTTTAAAGGAAGAGATGCGCCGCAGATCCTCATAAACAGCAAGCGCATCCAGAGGCTGGCCGAAGAGAGAGCTTTGCCCCTTATGCTCTAGCGCAGCCTCGGCCACAAGCCCCATATCGCCTTTCTGCTGCCGCTCTATGGATAGGTCTATATCGCAGACATCCACCAGCGCTGCAGCGATGGTCTCCGGGCCTATGCCCATCTCCCGGCCCTCCCAGCGAGGCCAAAGCTCGCCCGTGAGCAGCCTTACCACAGGACAGAGCATCTCCGGCTCCTCTGCCGCTTCGCGGAGGAGAGCCGACGTTCTATCTGCTTTGCCGCCCCGGGGAGAGCCTGAGATCTCCTCCAAGGCCCATGCAATTCGAGAATAGCGCATTCATCTCTCTATCTTGATTTTTTTTAGTTCTTCTGATCTCCTGGACAGATCCTCAATCATGCCTTCCAGCTCTTCCAAGAACAATACTGTCTGCTCCGTAGTCACTGCCCCAGGGGCTGACGCTTTGATCAGGCCTTCCTGCTCCAGGACCCGGAGGGAATAGCGCACCTTATGGCTGGGGATATTCGTCTCCTCCGCCAGCTTGAGTATGCCTATGGGCTCGTTTTCCACGACCTGCTTTAGTATGAGCAGGTGCCGCTCCAGCATCTCAAGCTCACCGCTCACCTTCTCCGTCAGAATAGATATCACATCCGCACCAGGAATTATCAGTATTAATTTGAGCGGTGGACTTATAATTCCATCGATTGACACGGTACATGCTAACACGTGCAGAAAAGAGAAGGGTAAGAGATTTGATAAGAGATTTGATATTTCAGTAACGTGCCCTCCGGGGCAGGAAATCTATGCCATGCCTTGAGGTCACCCTTCTCCCGGTATCCTTTCCCAGGATTTGTCCAGGTTCTGGTCGATCTGGGCTCCCCATATGATTCGGGCGTCGGGATTGATCTTCTGGTAGACCTCATCTACCACTGTCTCGGCATCGGTTATGGTCATATCCGGCCCGCCCACAACATTCACCAGGGCAGATGTGGCTCCGGATACATCCACATCCAGAAGAGGGCTACGAAGGGCTTTCATCACCGAGTCGCGTGCCTTCTCCTCGCCGTCTGCTTCGCCCATACCGATCATAGCCACACCACCATTGGTCATTACCGTTCTGACATCGGCAAAGTCCAGGTTGATCAGCCCGGGGCGGGTGATCAGTTCGGTTATTCCCTTGACCGAACGCATGAGCACCTCGTCAGCCACCTTGAAGGCTGCCTGAAGGGGCAGGTTGGGGACCACATCCAGCAGCCTGTCGTTGGGAACCACAATGACAGTATCCGATACCTCTCTCAGTCGGGCCAGGCCAGCTTCCGCATTCTGCATCCTGATGGAGCCCTCGGCGCTGAAGGGAATGGTGACTATGGAGATGGTGAGGGCTCCGGCCTCTCGGGCAGCCTCAGCAACCACGGGAGAAGCCCCCGTGCCGGTGCCGCCACCCAGGCCGCAGGTGACAAAGACCATGTCCGCCCCATCCACAGCAGCCCTGATCTCGTCGATATCCTCCTGAGCGGCCTCTTCCCCTATGGCCGGCAGGCTTCCTGCTCCCAGGCCGCGTGTGGTTCGTCTGCCGATGAGGAAACGCCGATCGGCATTGATATGCAGAAGATGCTGGGCATCGGTATTGATGGCATAAAGCTCTGCACCCTGGATGCCGCATTCTGCCAGTCGGTCGATGGTGTTCGAGCCACCCCCGCCGCATCCAATCACTCTGATTACCGTGGTCAGCTCCTCTAAAACCGAGACCAGCTCTTCATCGCTCTGGATCATGCTGGTGGGCTTAATCCTTCTCTCGGCCTCGGATCTGCCCAGGGCCTCCTCGATAATGTACTTCATCTCCTTCCCCGTCCGCTTTTTCTGTGGTTATTCTTCCCTTTAATTAGTATATAGTTTTTTGCATAGAGAAGATTTATATCTTTAAAAAATATGCTGCACAGGGCCTTTTCCAGAGATGAAATTGAATTCAGTTGCCCTTTCCAGCCCTGAGAAATATATGTTTATTTTATAAATTATATATTAATTAG
>NOLC01000146.1 GCA_002256595.1 Methanosaeta sp. NSP1
ATATTGACAATTAACAATAGGTGGTTGGGGACGAAAATAATATGCGTTTCGGCGGATCAAGACTTAACATCCAGAAAGCTTGCATCTGCTGGGATAACTACCCTCGAAAAGCGGCTTGAAGCTGTTTCAGCCAAAAATGGCCGAGATTAGATCTACAGAAAACCTGCTATTCCGGAGAAGCTAATTCTCCCGTGGGTAAAACTGGATGACCTTTTCCGGATCAAGGGCGTTGCAGAGAAACACTCAAATTTGCTGGAGGCGGCTGGAGTCGATAAGGTTGTGAAGCTCTCGAAGAAAGTGCCTGATAACTTTAGGCAAAGACGCTAGAAGTCAATATAGGTAGATTGCCAAGAGTGGTCCAATCCTACCCCAAGTCAAATCTTGGATTGTGACGGCAGAGAAGATGCCCGGGATGATTATGTATTAGCCCAGGAGGTATTTGATGAAGGTAACTTATACCAATAAAGAGGGGAAAAAGGTTGAGCAGACTTTTGCCAATGAAGAGGAAGGAAAGAAGCTAAAGGAGAAGCTCAAAGCTCAGAAAGTTACTGATGCTAAATGGGAATGGTAAACCCAATATTATTTTTATATTCCAGCGAATTATAAATCATAGACATTGACATATCTATCAGCGGTGCGTTATTGCTTGCAAGCGAATCATAGCTCTTGGCAGCTCTTGAGCATAGAAGATTTATTGCCTCCGGCTGGTCGTGGAATTGATGGATGCTATAGATGAAATAGATAAGAGAATTCTTAAGGCGATTTACGCTAGATCCCCCTCGGGATGGGTTTTTTCGGTAAACGTCAAGAGCGCCTTAAGGCTGGAAAAAAAGGCGATGCTGGATCATCTGCCTCGCCTGAAGGAATTGGGCTACTGAAATCGGCAGATCTTTATCTATCGTCCTGCCTCCTTGATAACGGAACCGGTACTGACGGCGGGCTTGGATGGGGCCAGGATCTCCGATGCCGTGATCTCTTGGTCATAAAGCAAGATCATGGTCACATCCTTATGAGGTATGCGGCCGTGCTCCAGGTAGCTTATCTCTCCTGTCACTCCTTTGAATCCTGAGGTATTCTCCAGGGCCAGGAGAATCGCCGCAGGATCTGTCGAGCCGGAACGATTTATGGCCCCGGATAGAAGTTTAACCGTATCATATCCCAGAGCAGAGAAGGCGTTCTCAGGAGCAATGCCATATTCTGCCCGGTAGGCCCTGGCAAATTCCCCTGTGACAGAGGAGTTCTCATCCAGGAGAGCATGAGTGGAGAAGACGATATTGCCCATACCCTCCCGCCTCAACTGCGGCGAATCGAAGCTATCGCCTCCGAATACGGGGCGGTCAATCCCTTCCCTGCGCATTGATTCGATCAGATCTTCGGCCTCATCAGGTCCTGCAGCCAGATAGATCATATCCGCATCTGCATCAATGATGGCTCGGCTTATGTTCAAAGGATCTGAGCCATTGATGAATGCCTCCAGGACAATCTCCCCTCCCAGATCCTGGTATTGCTCTTTAAAATAGTGGGCCAAAAGGCGAGCATATTCCATATCCCCGTCCACCAGAAGGGAGCATGTTTTAAGGCCCATCTCATCATAGGCATAAAGAGCCCCGGCTTCTGCCTGGACATTATCGCCAAAGCAGGCCAGAAACAGCACCTTATACACCTCCGCCAACCTGGGAGAAGTTGCGCCCGAGGTCACAAAAGGTATCCCGGCTTCTTCCGCCAGAGGCGCTGCCGCCAGTACCATATCAGTATCGCTCAGGCCCATTATAGCCGAGACATTCTCGCGGAGAAGGCTCTCTGCGCATTCACGAACCCTTGCCGGATCGCTCTTTGCGTCGCATAAGACCAGCTCAATTCTTCTGCCATCCATCCCTCCCTGAGCATTGATCTCCCTTGCTGCCAGCATAGCTCCTCTGGCAGAGGGCCGATCCAGGGGTGACTGCGGTCCCTCCAGGCTGTATATGGCCCCGATCTTCACTACCCCTCTGGAGGCCTCATCCAGGCCGATGAGGTTATGATCGGCCCCAGATGTTGCCGGTGAAGCAATGATGGCAACCTCGATGAGTGCCAGGAAGAAAAATGCAGATGCTATTGTGCTCCTATTAATACTCAAGACGGGTATCTCCTATCCTTGTACAACCATATATAACGCCCGGCAGCTCCACCTGTTCAAACTGCTTCGCTCCCCAATACTATAATCCTAAGCATTATCCTGGAACTCTATATCCTTCCGGGTCTGGAAGGAGCCGGTGTACTTCTGATCGGCCTTCATCTTCTTGAAGAACTTGGCGTATTTGGTCTGGATGTTCCAGCTTCCGTCAAAGGCCTGATCCGTCTTGAAGGATAGGCTATTGTTGGCAAGGCTATTGCTGCTAACTCTGGAGGTCTCGCTCTTGTCCACGTGGCTCAGGTTGAATCTCTCAGTGACCGAGGCCCCCAGCCCTCCCTGGAATTTCGGCGAAGCCACAGTCTTTCGCCCTTTGAGCTGGCCGCCGGTGAAGACCAGGTCCTTCTTTTCGGTGAAGTTGTCATTAGCTCCCTGCCGGTTGATCACACGCAAGCTCTCCAGGCTGATGGAGCCGCTGCCCTTGAGCTTTTCGTCGAACTGAACGCTTGATCCCATGACCGTGTCCTTGATGGAGACCTCGCCTCTGCCTTTCACCGATGTCGACTCTATGAAAAGCATACCGTTTCCGGAGTATTTTGCCGCCTCCTTGCTGGTCTTGTCTGCATCGTTGACTGTGCTCCAGTGAATCAGATAGGGACCGCCCTCAGCCGTGCCGGTACCGTCTGCTACCCAAAGGGAGAGGGGCATATAGGTACCTGATCCCCGGCCGGGGATGCTGCCGCTCCAGTAGCCATCCTTGACAGTGCCTGATTCAAGGCTCAAAGCGCAGTCGTATACCCGGGCTACATTGATCATATCCGACTTGGTTAGGGGCAGATCGGAGAGGCCGTATTTGACCAGGGCGCTCTCTATTCCCTCTGGGCTCTGAATGTGGGCCGTCACTTTGATCGGCTCATTAGCCGCTGGCTGGGATGGCTGGGCGTTGACGTCCAGTATGATTATGGCCCCATGCTCTGAGCCCTTCACCCCGGCGATGGAGAGCTCATAATTTTGCGAGCCGGCCAGCTCATCCCTGCCCTGGGGAGCGAACTCCTGCGGGGAATCCTGCTGGGGGGGCTCCGGATGAGACTGATTTGTGGCCGAAGAGGCCTTTGCAGTCTCAACACCCAACATCCTTTCAACATAGCGGAGCAGGTTTGAGATTCCGTCCAGGATGGCATTGTTCTGCGCCATGGCTGACCGATCTGCATCCCTGACCATCTGCCTGGAGACATCCCTCTCCGCCTCCTCCTGGGCTGGAAGGTTGAAGGGCTGGCTGACATTGCCGAAGCTGATATTGGCCCAGGTCATGTCTTGGGCGGAGGAGATGCCAGCAGTCGGTTGCTCTGCCTGGGAGGCTTCGAGCTGCTGGCCGGAGCTGACCAGCTCAATTCTCAATAGCGCGCTTGCTTTTACCGATGTTCTCTCCTGGGTGAAGCCCTCTGCAGTGATTGGGTCCTCAATGGCATTGCTTATGGTCTTCTTTGCTGTCACTGTAGTCTGCCTCTTGGGATAGAGGCAGTCGATATGGCCCAGAGGGCCCAGGCTCTTGCTGATCACAAATATATCGTTTAAGGTGAGCTTGCCGGTATTGGCTACGGTACAGGTGATCTCGCAGCTCTCGCCGGGAGACACCGCCGCAGGGGAGGCGCTGGCGAAGATCTTGAGGGCCAGTATCACGCAGTTCACCCTGACGGTGGCCGCATCGGATAGGGTTGTATGCGCCGAGTCATCTCCCTGGGCCTCAAACTCAATGCTGCAATTGCCGATGATCGTGGTCTTGGATTTGATCACCCGGAACTCGCCAGGAGAGAGCTTGCCTAAAGCGGCTATGGTAGTGCCGTTCAATTTCAAGAGCACATCCTCCAGGCTGTCGTCTCCGCTGTTGCTGACCAGCACATTTACCTCTGCCTCCTCTCCCGGGCAGCCCTCAACCTGGGAGGGCATGGCCTTGATGGTGATGCCGGGACGGATGGCCTGCAGCCACACCCCGGAGCTGTCTGAGGCCTCAAATCCATTGCTGCTGAACCCACTGGCAGTGACATTGATGCAGGTGGTCTGATTATTGCTGTAGATGGCTGCCACATCTACCGATTTGCCGGCTGCAAGCTCCTTTAGGATGCGCCGCTCTCCATCTCCCTGCAGGGTTATGTTATACAGCGTCTCCTCGCCGTTGTTCTTCAGGTGCCAGGTTACCTCGGCCGGCTCTCCCGGATAGGCTCTGACCTCCTCAGGGCTGCCTTGAATCTGGAGGGAGCAGTTGAGCACATTGAGGCGGAGAATTCTGCTGGTATAGACCTTCCTGCCTTCTGGGCTTTTAGCCTCGGCTGAGATCAGGTCCTGCATGCTCTGGTCCACAATCATCTTCTTTTGGATGGTCCGGCTCGATCCGGGGGCAAGCAGCTCGATTCTTTCGATCTCTCCTTCGCCAGAGCAAACCGTCACATCGGTGAGGTTCTCTGCTCCATTATTCTCAACTCTTATGGGCAGGTTCAACTCGTCTCCTCGATGCACCCTCGAGGGATAGGTCAGCTTCAGATCCAGGCTGGAGGAGATGAGACGGATCTCGGCCGATGTGTTGTTGGTGAGGATATTGCCCTCCGGATTGGAGGCCTGCACTCCGGCCAGAAGCTTGGTACTATTGGAAATGGCTATGGACCCGTCAAGATGGAGCTCTTTGCCTGCTGTAAGATAGCTGGTGGATGCTACCTTTCCGGCGCAATTGATGCGCACATCGGATAACTCATCGGAGCCCGCGTTTCTGGCAGTGCACCTGTAGCCTGCAGTCTCCCCAGACCTTCCGTCCGATCTGTTGACGGTGATGGTCAGGAGGAGAGGAGAGCTGTTGTTCAAATCCTCTCCTGCCGTCGAGGAAGATAATCCTCCAGGAGAAGAGAGGAAGTCAGATTCCTCACTTGATGAGAGGGCCAAAGAGGGCACAGAAGGCTGTGAGCTCTTGGAGGCCGGGGCAGACTTTGTGCTCAATGTCTCATCCGCTGTTTTGGATTTTTTATGGCTGCCTTTCTCCGGGGTGGGTTTGTATTCGACATTGGCCCTGACGGGAAGACCATCTGGATCCAGTGCATCGACTGTGATTTCCTGGGGCGAGCCGCTAACAGCCAGCACCTTCTTTTCACGGCTGTCCAGCATAGAGATCTTTCCCAAAGACCTTCCCTTGCTGGTGATCTGGATCTGATTCAGCGGCAATGATCCAGTGTTCTCAAGATGGACCTCGGACATTTCCGGTTCCAGATGCACTGAGGCGGTTATGGAGGCATCCCTGCTGGCCGCATTTGGTAGGTGATCGCTGGCATCGATTTCATCTCTCTCAATGTCGGCCGGGAGAAATTGTTCCTGGGAGGGGATGTGGGAGGGGGCGGATTTTAGCTCCAGAGGGGCGAGGAGATCAGAAGAAGGAGCAGGATTTGAGCTGAAGTGAGTCGCGCCCGGAAAGAGATAGAATATAGATGCAGCTATTACAGCCAAAAACATGGCCACACTCAGGAGGGCCGTACTGCCCTTGCGGTCAAGCCTCCCCCGAGGTAGTCTACCCTTAAAGCTACCTCTTCTCACGCTGCTACTCCCTTTTTTCCCTTCAGGCTATCCATGGCCAGAAATCATCTTCTGCAATCCCAGCCAGGCTAAGCTAGTTAAGATCCCTTTTACACCGTTTTTATATTTCTATCTATAAATGGGTTTCGGATGTTTCTGAAGATGGCAGGACGTGCATAATCATGCTTTATATAGCCAAAATGATATCCTTGAGAATATGGAGACTATCCTCGCTTTTCTGGCTGTGGTGATCTCCGCCAGCCTGGTCATAACCAGGCTGGGCCCCTTTCTCTCTTTGATCCTCGCGTCCATTGCCTTTGGCCTCCTGTCGGGCATGGGCGGAGAGATGCTGGAATACATATCCTCCGGCCTCTCCCGCATATTCTCATCCCTGGCATTGGTGGTATTTTGCGGCGCACTGATGGCAGAGTATCTGCGCCGGACAGAGGGCATGGACAGAATCGTATTCGACCTGAGAAGACTGACTGGAAAAATACAGATGGTCTCCGGCGCGGCTGGATACCTCCTCTCCCTGCCGGCCATGTGCAGCATCACCGCTTATATGATACTGGAGCCGGTGGTCAAAGGCCTGGCCGAAAAAGCAGGCAGCGATGCCAACAGGTACCTTTTCATGACCGCAGCCTGCTCTATTATCTCCTTCAACCTGATCTACCCCTCCCCGGTGATGATCACACTTGCCTCCGAACTCTCGGCAGAGCCCTCAGATCTGCTCAGGCACTCGATTCCCATATCTCTGATCTTATTCGCTTTCTGCTACCTGCTGATGCGTCATATGTTCCCGGGGGTCGAGGTGCAGGGAGTGCAGAATCCCCCTCCCCGGATGAAGAGCACAAGGGCCTGGATCCCTCTGCTGGTTCCCTTAGGCATGATGCTTCTGGGCAGCTTTTATCTGCCGGCGGCCGTTCTTGCCCGTCCGGATATGGCTCTGCTGATGGGGGCAATGATCTGCCTGTGGCTGGAGAGGGGCATGGCCCAGGAGATGGTTCATGCCGCCTCCAGAAGATCGGGGGTGATATTGCTGGATCTATGCGGAGCAGGGGCTTTCGGGTATGTCATTGCCGAAAGCGGCCTGGCCGGGGAGATCTATCAGATGGGACAATTCCTGCCCTCACTGCTTTTGCCCTTCATTCTCTCCGCCCTGCTCCAACTGGCCATAGGATCGAGAGTGGTGACCGCTGCCGTATCCTGCCAGATACTGGCCGGCTACCCCCTTCCCCCCGTCACCCTGGCCCTGCTCATCGCATCAGGAGCAGGAGCGTTTATTCTGCCTTATGTCACCGATCCCTACTTCTGGCTGATAAAAAGATCAACCAAAGCCAGCATGATGCAGATGGTGAGGGGATATACCCTGCCCCTGAGCCTGCTGGGATTGGCCTCTTTTATGCTGGCCGGCCTCTCATCGTTGATCTGGCCTCAAATCTGAAATGAAATCAGAAAAGCTCATTGCTGATCCATCTGTAGCTTACTTGGAATGTATCAATTGCCCTCCTACAGCCTGCTGCCCAAAAAAGATCTGGAAAAACGCGCCAGTGAAGCCATCTTCCGCCTGGCATCATGCCATCTATGCCCTCGCTTCTGCGGCGTGGACAGGCTATCCGACCAGCGGGGCTTCTGCCAAATCGGCAGGCTGGCAGGCGTGGCCAGCTACACGCCTCACTTCGGGGAGGAGGACTGCCTGGTAGGCCGTGCCGGCTCACGTCTTCTGCCAGAACTACGACATCAGCCAGCAGAGCGCCGGGCGGGCTGTCTCGTCTGAGGAGCTGGCCCGGATGATGCTGGCCCTGCAGGATTGCGGCTGCCATAACATCAACTTCGTCACACCCACTCACGTGGTGCCCCAGATCCTGGAGGCGCTGGTTTTGGCCAGGGAGGGCGGCCTGCATCTGCCGCTGGTTTATAACAGCGGCGGATACGACAGCGTTGAGACGCTTGGTCTGCTGGATGGGGTATTCGATATCTATATGCCCGATGCCAAATATGGGCAGGACGGGCCGGCCCTCAAATACTCCCACGCCCCTGGGTATGTGGACAGGATGAAAGCAGCCATCAAAGAGATGCACCGCCAGGTAGGCGATCTGGTTATGGACGAGGATGGCATAGCCATGCGCGGCCTTCTGGTCCGCCACCTGGTTTTGCCTGAGGGAGCCGCCGGCACGGCGGAGGTGGTCTGCTTCCTCTCCCGGGAGATATCCAAGAACACCTATCTCAATGTCATGGCCCAGTACCATCC
>NOLC01000251.1 GCA_002256595.1 Methanosaeta sp. NSP1
AAGGAATGCTCATATGAGTGGGCTATACCATCAATAGGGTAGTTCACTTTCAGTTCCTTTTTTGAAAACGATGGCTACGTGACCATATTCTGGGCAGGCTGGCCTGCTTTTTTTGCCCATTCGGCAGTGGTGAGGGCGCATCTTCTCAAGCAGAAAAGGATTAGATGCGGGGATGTATTCGTCTTCCTGAAGCATCGGGATATGATTACAGATGAGCTATATTGAAGAGATCGCCAGGATCGGAAGGGATGCCAATCCCTTCTTCCGATTGATGGGAATTGATGTAGGCAATTACGGCAATGGCAGAGCTGAGCTCTTTATGAACGTGCGTCCCGACATGCACAATGGGGTGGGATGGCTGCAGGGAGGGCTTTATACTGCTCTCTGTGATGAGGCCATGGCCCTGGCCCTTTTCAGCATCCTGGATGAGGGAGTCGCCATTGCCACCATTTCCGAGTGCACCTCATTTCTGCAGGGCGCCAGGAGCGGCAGGATCAGGGCAGAAGCTGAGGTGGTCAAAAGAGGCAGAAGTGTGGCCTTTATGAGGGGGCAGATAAGCTCCGAGGAGGGATCGACCCTCGCAGAGAGCACCGCCTCCTTTGCCATATTCCAGCCCATGAAGACGGCTTAAAGATGGGCCGGCTTGAATCCGGTCATGCCACGAGGGCCCATTTGCAGCTTTCGCACCATCTCCCCGGCGCAAGCTGCGTCTTCGGCCTGAGAGAGGACCCTGACCTGGGAGAGAATATTCCTCTTGCCGCAGGGGCAGGTCCTGCTCTTGGCCTCCTTCCGGGCATAGAGGTGGCGGCCGCAACTGCACCGGAAGACTATGAACATGAAAAGAGAAAGGATTTTCAGGCAGCGGGCAGCAGCATGGCATTGATCACGCCATCCTGTCCCGGCCGGTTGGTTATGCGGGCTTCTCCAATCTCAGTCTTGATGATAGCGCCCCTGGTGAGGATGTTTCTTCTCATGTAGTGCAGATTGGCCTTGTTCTCGCTGACCCTCTCGATCTTGACCACCTTGGACTGGCCAGTGACTGGATCGGACACCGTGGCCATATCGCCTCGAAGCATCCTCATCTTCTGGTTTCCTCCCCTGGTTTCGATCTTCTTCACCCTGACTGCGGCAATGGTGGTGTCGCTCTGCTCTCTGCCTACCTCATGCTTTCTCTTGCCCCTGGCGGGAATCAGTTTCCCTCCCGTGGGCTTCCTTCCAAATTTGCCTTGCCAACGCATATTATAATTCCTCAGATCACAAATTCTCTTTGATGCACGGTATTTAATGGTTGTGGTGCCTCTTATCCCTTGTAGAGTCCTAGAAGCCTGGCGTTTATTAGACCATACCATCTTAAAGCGCAGGAGTATATAAATGCAAGGCTTTCAGGACTCTACAACATAAAACAGAGAAGACAATTATTTATTCCAATAAGGAGCAGACCATGCCATGCCCATCCTGCGTGAAGACAAGGACCTCAGAGAGGCCCTGACGGCCTGCCGCACCATATGCGTGGTCGGCATATCTCCCGATCCCTATAAGCCCAGCTACTTCGTCTCCGATGTGCTGCAGAGCCGCGGCTTCAAGCTCTTTCTGGTCAATCCCAACTATGCCGGCCGGACCATTCTGGGAGAGAAGGTCTATGCCTCGCTGGATGATGTGCCTGAGGAGATAGACATCATAGATGTCTTCCGTCGGCCTTCCGCTGTTCCAGCTCTGGCCGAGGAGGCCATGAAAAAGGGCTTCAAGGTCTTCTGGATGCAGCCGGGCACAGAGAGCCCGGAGACCATAGTCAAGCTGGACCGGGAGGGCTACGGGGTGGTAGCGGGAAGGTGCGCCAAGATCGAATCGGGAAGGCTGCTTTGATCCCCAATTCAGGCACAATCTAAAATCGCTTTTTTAGTCCAATCTGCTCTTGCAGCTTTGGCTGAAGGAGCAGGATCTGCATTTCTGCCTCTGGCTGTGCCCTCTCTGGAGCGAGTGGCTTTTAAGAGCGCTTTTCATCTCCTTTAGAGTCCTCAATAGATCTGAGCGCAGATGCTCATCGAATTCTATCTTATGCTGGACTTTATCGGAGTAGACTATGATCCCATAAGGCACATCCATATGGTAATTCTCTTCTATCAGAAGGCAGTATGCAGCAAGCTGCAGCATGTGGCCACGATGGGGCACTTTTGCCCGACCGCTCTTGATCTCTACCCTGCCATTTCCATCCCGGACGATATAGTCCGGCTTGCCGGAGAGGGCCATAGATGGGCAGTAAAGAACATGGGCAGGACGATCCAGATCCGAGTAGATCACCTGGCCCTGGGGGATGCCATTTTTCTGACGCATGGATCGGGCCGAGGACGAGGTCACCCTGGAGAGATAGAAAAAGGAGAGGGCAAGGGCCAGGAGCATCAGGGCGGGCAGAATTGAATTTAAGGGCTCATCCATAAGATCCATCCCAGCAGAATAAGAGAGGCAAATGCAAGCAGCGAGGCGATGCGGCGAAATATGCCCGATGCCTTCTCCCAACGCGCCACAAGCCGCAGCCTGCCTCCGGCCCGCTCATGCTCGGCCACTCCCCGCACCAGGCGGGGCGACTCCATCCGCGCCCCAGATCTATTAAGGCGCCAGGAGACCGGGCAGTAGACATACTGGGAGATCTCGGATGCGGTTAT
>NOLC01000033.1 GCA_002256595.1 Methanosaeta sp. NSP1
GGCTTTTAGCATCTCGTAGGCAGACTATTATATCTCGCTCATCCCATTGTATTCTAAGGCCAATGGCAGAGAGTGGTGTTCTAACCAAAAGCTTAATACGTAAGGGATTTCTCGATATGTAATGGCATGCTGGCTCCTCTAGATCATATGGATAAGTCGTCTTTTAATTGCAACCACTGCGTTGGAATGCCGTCGTTGGAGCAGAGAATAGAATCTAATTAATAATTATATCGCGACAGACATTGATCCAGGGAGCCCAAAGAGAGCATGTAAAAAACCCCACAGGTATAGTGCAAAAGAGAAGCACTTCGCCACCCAGGCGAAGGGTTCCCGGGTTTTTTGGCTCCAAAGCGGGGCCAAACCCCAGCCGATGGCTGGAACAGGAGGACAAACGGGGGATGCTGGCAGAACTGGAAGATAAGAGAGGCAAACTCAGACAGGAGTCCCTTGCCTTTAAGGACAGGCGCAGCCAATTGAATGCCGAGGCGAGCAAGTGGGCCGCCAAGCGAAATGAGCTCAACAAGTCTACCAAAGAGCTGATCGACAAGGCCCAGGAGCTCAAGAAGCTGCGGGATGATAACAATAAAAATGTCGCCGAGTCCAAGAAGTTCAGGGATGAGTACAACGAAAAGACCAACCAGCTCTATGCAGGGATAGATGATATCCGCAAGAAGTACAACCTCACCGGTGAGCGCTCCATCAGGGATCTGCGACGGGAGATAGATCATCTGGAGTTTCGGCAGCAAACCGAGGTTTTAACTCCGGATAAAGAGAAGCAACTGGTGGACAAGATCGCAGCCTTGCATGCTGAGTTCAAGGGCAGAAGAGAGCAGTTGGAGAAGAATGAAGAGCTGCGCAAGCTCCTGGACGAGGCTCAGGCCCTGAGAGATCAGGCATCTACATACCACGACGAGGTCACCAAGTATGCCGAGCTGGCCCAGGAATATCACGATCAGATGATCGCCACCTTCAAGGAAGCCGATCAGACCCGCGCTGAGGCTGATGCTGCACATAAGGAATTCGTAAAGGCCCAGGAGGCCGCAGACGAGCAGCATAAGGAGTTCATCCGCACCCAGCGAGAGGTTCGCGACTTCGAGAAAGTCATTGTGGGACTGAAGAAGAAGAATCGGGATATAAAGGAAGATCGCGCCAAAGAGGTTGCCAAGCGCGAGGCAGAAGAGATCCTGACCCACTTCCGGCAGGGCGAAAAGCTGAATACCGCCGATCTATTGAGGCTGCAGCGCGCCGGCCTGGTTTGATTTGCTCTAAAATTCCAAATTGAGGGCAGGGATCCTGCCCCTTATCAGATTTTCATCAATCCTTCGGCACGTATCTATGGGACATTTTCTAGCGCCAGATCGGACCTAATTTTATAAAAAGAGTCCGAAAACGATCGACATAAGAATGATGCTGGAAAAATGACTGCTTAAGGGATCGGAATTCATGGCCGCCTCAAGACCGCAAGCTTTTAAACCTGCTCATCAGATCAGAAAATGATGAATGAGACTCGCCTGCTCTTCGGAAAACCGGTCGCTCAGGAGAGAGGCCAGTTGATCAAGGCGATAAGAGATCTGCAATCCAGGCACGGATTGATAGCCCAGGCTCTTGATGCCAGCCTGGTCGTCAGCGAGAGGCATATTCATTTTGCGGTGCAAAAGGCGCTCTCTGCCTTCTGCGAAGGCAGGAATATAGCCAATGACGCCGGTGTGGAGATCATGCGTTATGCATCGGGAGAGAGGCAAATAGAGAGAGCCCTGGTCATGGGAATCTCAGATCGTACCCGGAGAATTGCTCTCATTTTGGCGAAGGCGGAAGGTCAAATGGGCTGGCCTGATGATTCAGAACTGTGCCAGATCATTGAGCCGGATGGATGCGGCTGCTCATTTGATCCAGAAGCCGTCAAAGATCTCTTTCATATCTCTTCCCAGGAGCTAGAGGCCGTGGGTGAGCAGAAGATGGAAGATCTGGTAATAGAAAGAGTGGCATTGGTAGACACATACCGATAAGAAGCAAGGAAGAGTTGGAGCATGAAAGAAGAATTCTACACAGAGAAGCGTTGGCTCAACTGGATGAACAAGGTCAAGGAAAGCAACTTCCGTCTCTCCGAGGCGGAGGAAAAGAACTCCGGCGCCGTATTCATCTATATTATGGATGACGTGGTGCTGGCCTGTCTCAAGGTAATAGCTCGGGCGGAAAGAGAGATCCTAACCCCTGAAGAAGCCATAGCCGAGATCGGTGCCATCAGATCCATAGTCTTTGCCGAGCATGAGTCGCTGGGGGAGGATGCCGATCTGATGATCGAGTCGCTCAAGACCTCTCTTGCCGCAATATTTGTCTCCAGCCAGCGCTACATCACCGGGAGCTTCGACCGCGAGAGCAGCATGGATGAATTGATCTCCGGGGCTATTGAGGCGGAGAAGAAGGAGAATCTGGATCTGGCTTTCGATCTGCTCAGCCAGGTTGGAGCCAGGGTGATTGGGGGAGACAGCCTGCCAGATATCGGCGATATACCCTACTGCATGACCGCTGAACTCATAGATGGAATCGATGCCATATCCGCAGCAATGCTGGGAGACGACAGCTACAAGGACGAGGATGGATCAGATGATGCCGGCGATGGAGAATAGCCCGACTTAAGAACAGGATAAATGGGGATGGTTTGGCTCGAAATTAATTTTCCCTTCTATCCGTCTTTACCCTCGATCCGAGGGGGATTTTAGAGGCTCCGACCTATCTGGTTATTACCTCGCATCCATCTTCTAATATCAAAACGGTGTGCTCGGCCTGAGAGACCAGAGCACCCTCAGTCTCCCAGAGCACAGGGTATCTATGCACTGCTCCGCTGCGCAACAGCTGCATCAATGCATATTCGGCTCTGTCGCCTTTCAGCCATCTTCGGGCGAAGGGCAGGGTCCTGTATTTGTCCATGATCTCTTTCAGCAGAAGGCGCGCCGCAGGGAGGCGCACAGGCCGGGAGCCGGAGAGCCCGTAGATCTCATTGACCGGACCCTCGCTGATCCTGCCCGGGCCGTCGGTGGCAAAGGGCTCGATGGCTATCACATCGCCTGGCTTCAGAACTGTTCCCTTCTCCATGGCCCGGTTGGGTATGGCCGGATGGTCATGGGCCTGATACCTGGAGAGGCCGTGGCCGGTCAGATTATAAACCGGCCTGTAGCCGTAACCTGCTATGGTCTCCTCTATGGTTTTGCCGATATCGGCTGTGTCAATACCCGGCCCGATCGTCTCCAATGCCGCATCCAATGCCGCCCGGGAGGCCTCTACCAGCTTATCATGGCCGCTCAGGTCAACAGTTATGGCCGCATCGGCGATATAGCCGTCCACATGCACACCTATGTCCAGCTTGACCATATTCTCCCCAAATGTGCTGGGGTCAGCGGGCGCCGGGGTGTAGTGAGCCGCAATTCGGTCCAGGGATATATTGCAGGGAAAGGCAGGCTGGCCGCCCTTGCTTTTGATGGCCTCTTCCACGAACTCGGCCACATCCAGCAGCGATGCTCCCGTCTTTACCCTGGGCCCGGCCTGGGCCATGACCTGGGATAAAATCCGTCCCGCCGTCCTGTACTTCTCAATAATATCAGCATCCATCATAAACACCCTAAACCACCAGCTTTCTCTGGAAACAAGTGAGGTTATGGCAGCCGGTCTTCTCCACCACCACCAGGTCCTCCAGTCTGACGCCTCCGATATCCGGATAATAAAGGCCCGGCTCCACTGTCACCACCTGACCGCACTCAAGAGCGCCTCCCGCCTCACCCAGAGACGGCCTCTCATGGACAGCCAGGCCCACCCCGTGACCGGTGGAGTGGGTAAAGCCACGGCCATCCCTCTCCGGATATCCCAGCTCCTGGAATACATCTGATACCTGCAAGTGAACCTCTGATCCGGTTGCGCCCGCTCTCACCGCCTCGAGACCTGCCTCTTGAGCCGCCTGCACCGCCCGATACAGCTCCACAGCCTCTGAAGAGGCTTCTCCCTTGAGAACAGTGCGGGTCATATCGGCAAAGTACCTGCTGCTCTTGGATCGGGGAAAGATGTCGATAACGATGGGCGCATGGGCAGGCAGCGGGCCGGTCCCCCGGACATGAGGATCTGCAGCCTGCCCGCCTCCGGCCACAATGGTGTCCACAGCCTCGCAGCCGTCCTCCAGCAGCGAGAGCTCTATGGCCCGGCGAACTCTCTCCGATGTAAGCGGCTCGTCCTGCCGGTAAAGCCGCTCGCCCCTTGCCTCGGAGCCGGCGATGAGACGAATGGCTCGGCGCATGGCCCTCTCGCATGCCCTCTGGGTGAGGGCGATGGCCTGCAGCTCCTCGGCACTCTTGATCTCTCTTTGCCGCGCCGCCGGGCTGTCCAGAATCTCGATCTGGAAATCCTGCTCCAGGTAGTGGTAGATTCCGGCAGGAAAACTGTAGGGCACCCCCAGCCTCCTGATAGAGCACTGGCGCAGAAATTCCGCCAGCACCTGGGCATAAGCCTCATCGGGCCTCATGCCGCTCTTGAGCTTGTCCGAGATATGAAACTCGGAGGTGCTCAGGCATCTGTCGGCGCAGGACTCCTTGCTGGCCCGGCCCAGCTCCATGGATGAGACCAGAAGAGTGGTCTTCTCCGCTGCCAGCAGGGCGAACCTGTCCCCGGCCAGAAAGCGGGAGAGATAATACATATCTGCATCGCCGTAGCTCTCGCCTACATAGAGAAAGCAGTCCAGATGCTTCTGATCCAGAAAGGCTCGCATAATGCCCGGCACGAGAAACTACCTGCGAATGGCGGAGGTGATCTGGGAGACGAAGTCCAACACATTCTGGCTTTTCTCCACCGCGGTGCCGGTCACTATCAGGTCAGCCCCGGCGGCTGCCAGCTCTGCTGCGGCAGCGCCGTTCCTTATGCCTCCGCCGACTATGAGCAGGACCTCTCCCAGGAGCCTCTTGACCAGGGAGACCATTGCCGCAGGCACCGGCGCATCGGCTCCCGAGCCGGCCTCCAGGTAGACCAGCCTCATGCCCATGAACTTGGCCGCCAGGGCATAGGCCGCAGCCAGCTCCGGCTTCTTTCGCGGTATCAGCCGGGCGTCTCCCACATACCCAACCGTTCCGCCGGGCTCGATGATGATATAGGCCATGGGCAGAGGCTCCAGGCCGTAGCGCAAAACCAGAGGCGCTCCAAGGGCCTGGTTTTCGATTAAATAGGACGGCGAGCGGGAGTTGAGCAGGCTCATGAAAAAAACGGCATCTGCGTTCTCACATAGCCCTGCCACGCTGCTGGGAAAGAGTATCACCGGCAGATCGGTCTGCTCCTTGATCCTGGCCACGGTATCGTGGAGAAGGACTCCTGCCGCACCAACCGAGCCGCCTACCATGATGGCATCGGTGCCTCCCTCAGTTGCAGCGCGGGCCATAGCAGCCGCCTGGCTGGGACTCTGGGTGTCGGGATCGATCAGTGTGAGGTGCCCGGCCCCGCGGCCAGCAGCTTCTGCCAGCAGCAGCTCGACCCTGCCCCTCTCAAATGTCATCTATGCGGTCTTGTTTTCCTTGGATTTCATTCTCAGTCCATGGTAGCCGCACTTGCGGCAGCGGGTCGCTCTCACGGGATTTCTGGCGTTGCAGCGCATGCATATCTTGAGATTCAAGATTCTCTTTTCTGCTTCTGGAAATCTAGCCATAATTCTATCGCCTTTTTTTGTATTTGATTAGCGCCGGGGTTGGGATTTTCCTGGCGGTGCTATAGCGCCCCTGCCATTTTGAACCCAAGCGTCCCTGGAAGGGACAACAGGTCTCGAGCCTGCCGCGTTTGAACTCCCGCGGCATCCTTTCCGCGGAAATTGTCCGCTCTGCCACCCCGGCCTACCTCACTGTCCGTCTAACCCATGCTTTATATCTGTTGCTCCTCAGTTTAGCCGGACATTCAGGTGTTGTTATGTCTTTGAGAGACGAAGCATTGGAGTTTCATAGGGCGTCGGGGGGCAAGATTGCCATACACAGCAAGGTCCCCTGCGCTACGGTAAAAGATCTATCCCTGGCCTATACCCCCGGCGTGGCTGAGCCCTGTCGCGAGATTGAGAAGAGACCTGATGATGTCTATCAATACACGGCCAAAGGCAATTTGGTGGCCGTGGTGACAGACGGAACCGCAGTTTTAGGCCTGGGAGACATAGGGCCCCTGGCCTCCATACCGGTGATGGAAGGAAAAGCCATACTCTTCAAGAATTTTGCCGGAATCGATGCCTTTCCCATTGCCGTGTCCTCCAAGGACCCATCGGTCATAGTGGACACCGTAGCAGCCATCGAGCCGGTCTTCGGTGGAGTCAACCTGGAGGACATCAGCGCTCCCCGCTGCTTCGAGGTGGAGGAGCGGCTCAAAAAGAAGCTGAACATTCCGGTCTTTCACGACGACCAGCACGGCACGGCGGTGGTGGCCCTGGCCGCCCTGATCAATGCCCTCAAGGTTGTGGGCAAGAGCTTCCCGGAAATCCGCGTGGCCGTTAGCGGCGCAGGGGCTGCAGGCATAGCTGTGACCCGCTTTCTCTATAGCTTCGGCGCCAAAGATGTCATCCTCTGCGACAGCAGGGGTGTGATCCACCAGGGCCGCACCGATCTGAATGCGGCAAAAGAGAAGATAGCCAGGGAGACCAATCCCCGCCAGGTCGTCAATGGTCTGGCCGATGCTATGAAGGGGGCAGACGTCTTCCTGGGTCTTTCCGTTGCCGGCATAGTCTCGCAGGAGATGGTGGAGAGCATGGCCGATGATGCCATAGTCTTTGCCATGGCCAATCCAGATCCTGAGATCATGCCCCATCTGGCCTTGCAGGCCGGTGCCAGGGTGGTGGCCACGGGAAGGTCCGACTTCCCCAACCAGGTCAACAATGTGCTGGGATTTCCCGGCATATTCAGGGGAGCTCTGGATGTGAGGGCAAAGGACATCAACGAGCCCATGAAGGTGGCCGCCTCCCGGGCTATAGCCGCTCTGGTGGACCCGGTCTCGGAGGAGAGCATCATACCCTCGCCCCTGGACCGAAGAGTTGTGCCTGCCGTGGCCGAGGCGGTGGCCAGAGCAGCCATAGAGAGCGGAACAGCTCGCCTGCGCCTGGATCCGGCTGAAGTGGGCCGAAGGGCTGAGGCTATGGTCCGGGCTCTGTCCGGGGAAGGCTGTTAGGCCTC